>CANHRW010000094.1 GCA_947462865.1 Bacteroidota bacterium
GGAAAAAATTTAGCAGTATAATAGCCCCCTGAAACAATAGTTAAAGGCCATAGTATCGCTCCAAATACATTGTAAACAGTAAACATCCATGGATTTACTTTTACAACTCCAGCTAAAATGGGTGCAAATGTTCTTACAATAGGTAAAAATCGGCCCATCACCAATGCTAGTCCACCATATTTTTGATAGAATGTTTCAGCAGTTACTATGTATTTCTTTTTAAAAAATAAGGTATCGGGTTTGTTGTAAAGTGCCTGTCCAGTTTTGATGCCAAATAAATAGCCAGCATAATACCCCAAGAGGGCGGCTACGCTTATTCCTGCAATCAGTTCTGTTAAAGGAATACTCAGGATTTTAAGGTAGCAAAGTAAGCCTGCGGTAAACAAAAGGGAATCACCAGGTAAGAAGAATCCAAAAAAGATTCCATTCTCTAAAAATACAATCGCCAATAGCAAAAACTTGCCACCATAACGGATGAGTTCTTCAGGTTTAAAAATGTCCCAGATACTGTCCAAGCTTTAACAATTAAAGCTACGATTTAGGCAGATTTTTTGGTTAAAACAAATTCAAGCACATGATGGGTCTATTTAAACCCAATGGAATTTTTGCCTTTTTCAACTTTTTCAGCCTTTATAAGTACTTCTTCTTTCATCTTAGCTTTATAGGCATCCATTTTATCAGCTAAGTCTGCATCTGAAGTACCTATGATTTGTATTGCCAGTAAACCAGCATTTTTTGCATTGTTAATGGCAACTGTTGCAACAGGTACCCCACCGGGCATTTGAACAATAGATAACAAGGAGTCTAGTCCAGATAACGTCTTTAATTGAACAGGAACACCTATTACAGGTAAACTTGTACAAGCAGCAACCATTCCTGGTAAGTGTGCAGCTCCTCCGGCTCCAGCTATAATTACTTTAAGGCCTCTTAATCTTGCAGAATTGGCATATTCAAACATTCTTTCTGGTGTTCTGTGTGCAGAAACTACAGTCATTTCATAATCAATTCCAAATTCTCTCAAAACAATAGCTGCCTCATTCATGACTTCCAAGTCACTATCCGAGCCCATAATAATTCCTACCTTTTTCATGAAAGATATTTAATTGGTTGAGTCAATCACAAAGGGGTTAAGCCTCTTCTTCTTCTGTTCTTTCAATACCTTCCATTAAGTCTCTGATTTCTCTGAGCTCTTCTTGGTTGTATTTATTGCCGTAATCGGCAAGCAGGTCTAGCAAGTAGTCTAAATTTGCTTTGCTGTCTTCTTCCTCTAAAAATAAGAAGCTGTAGCTACCATTGTTTTCAATGTCTTCATAAGCTAAACGAATCATTTTTACCAAGCCTGGTTCTTTCAAATTGTCTTTGAAATAAGATCTCAACTCCTTTAGCAATTCAATAACATTTGACTGGTCTTCATTGCTTTTACTCAGTTCCTTTTTAATTTTTGAAATAATTTCTTTCATGTGATGGGAATTATACGCTGCAAAATTAAGTTTTTTGTGGGCTTTAAAGGAATAATATTTTAAAATATGAAAAATGGTCTTTATACAATACTCCTGTTAGGAATAGCAAATGTCTTTATGAATATGGCCTGGTATGGCCATTTGCAGTTTCAGAAATGGGGATTGGTAAAAACAAATTGGTTGCCTGGTATTGTGTTAATCAGCTGGTTAATTGCTTTAGTAGAATATGTATTTCAAGTACCAGCCAATAAATTAGGGTATATAGAAAATGGAGGACCCTTTACCATTATTGAACTCAAAACCATTCAAGAAGTACTTTCTCTTGGTTTATTTGTATTGGTAAATGCATTGGTTTTTAAGGAAAGCTTTCAAATAAAGCACTTGATTGGATTTTTATTTATCTTATTTGGTGCTTGGATTATTTTTAAGAAATAGGCATAAAAAAAACCCGTTTCCGGGTTTTAATTTTTTAGGCACCAATCAATGATTTGTAAGCTTCTACATTCATCAGTCCGCTTATTTCATCTTGGTTACTGATTTTTACTTTTATCATCCATCCGTTTTCATAAGGTTCACTGTTTACCAATTCTGGAGAGCCATCTAATTGAGGGTTCATTTCCATCACCTCGCCAGACAAAGGCATAAATAAATCACTTACTGTTTTTACAGCTTCAACTGTTCCAAAAACCTCGTGCTGACCAACACTTTTACCTTTGCTGTCAATATCAACATACACAATATCGCCCAATTCATGTTGCGCAAAATCAGTAATTCCAACTGTTGCAACATCACCTTCCACACGAACCCATTCGTGGTCTTTGGTGTAATAAAGATTTTCAGGTAAATTCATTTTTACAATTAAATTATTTGTACGCAATTTATGTTTTATCAGTTAATAAAAAAAAGGCATTCAAAGCCATACCGCTTATAAAATTTGCTTTTGTCTAACCAAAATAGCTTCCATAATAGTTATAGGAAGTAACAAGCAACTCAAGGCATAAATAAAATCTTCTATAGGTATACTGACAAAACGCAAACCAATGATGTGGTCAGAACTGTACCAAACAATTGGATTTGGAGTAACCGCACCAGTAAGCACACCATTGATGATTACAAAAGGCAATAGGTGCACAAAATAGGCAATCCAAAAATAGGTCATGTAAGCTTTTTTTAGCCAAAATTGGTGCGCAGCTAGCAACATAAATGCAATACTGGTATTCACCAAAGTATAGGTTTTATGAGCAAATACGACCATTGCTACTAAACACATGAACATACCTATATAATTGAACCAAGAAACCAATTGCTGTTGAATACCTCTTTTTAAATAGGCTTTTAGACAGGCGTAAATAAATACACTGGCATATGGCACAACAATAAAAAAGCTCAATTCTTCAATGGGTAATCCCCAAAACTTTATAGAAGAAGTATAAGCTGGATTGAACCCCCAAATTTGTTTTTTGGTAAACCAAATATCCCATACAATAAACAAAACGGCATTTACCAATATGCCAATTGACAAAGCTTTCCACTGCTTGTAAAAGGCCACTTTTTTATCAAAAGACAAAGCAAATGGACCCACTATAGAAAATAGCATCAACCAGGCGTACAAGGTCATTAGTTGGAGCTGTTAGGATTTTTCCAATATTTCATAGGTACGATGAGCATGCCAAAGTTTTCACCTTGTTCTTTTTGCAGATGTTTGTGGTGAATTTTATGGGCTCTTCTGATGGCTTTAATATACCTGTTGTTTGAATGTGTAAAGTACTTAAAGCGTTGGTGTATGATAATTTCATGTACTATGAAGTATGCCAATCCATACAGAGATATCCCAATACCAATATAAAAACGGAAATCTTGATAAATACTGCCTGTTATGTAACAATAGGCACTTGGTATGGCAAAAATTAAAAAAAAGGCATCGTTTTTTTCAAAGAAACCAGGTTCGACCTGATGATGGTCTTTGTGTAAATACCAAAGCAGTCCATGCATCACAAACTTGTGAGTGAACCATGCAACAAACTCCATGGCAATAAAAGTAAACAGAACAACAAATAAATTAAACATAGCCAATAAACAGCTTTTAAGTAAAAATGTTTACTAAATTACACATTTAGACTAACAAAAAAGAGTAATTGCAACACATATAAAAATGCGGCATACCTACTTTTGTTGTGTAATTGTTGTTGAATAATCCAATAACAGAATACAAATCCAAAAAAGAACCATGCAGTGTAGTTTTGTAGTGGTATCAAACCCTGTTGCCACTCCCAAAAACCAAGCATGGGCGCAATAGGTTCAATAAAAAAATCAGTCAATACCATTAAAAATCCACCTAAAAATGAGGCTGTTAACTGGTTAAATCTCAATTTATACTTTTGTGCAAACCATTCTACAAGACTGATGCTCGAGAAACTTACCAAAACCCAATTTACACCAATCAACAAAGGGGTATCAGCTATTTTGGGGCCAAGGTTATTAAGGTAATTGTAATTTCCAAACAACAATCCCGTCTGTACACCCACCAACTCTAGCATAAAACCAGCCGCAAACAATAGCATTACCTGAACAAAAAAAAAGTGATTACGCTGTTCAAAACTGTAGATAAATAGAATAAAATTTAAGAGTAAATGAAAAGGAGTCAATTGGGCAAATTCTGGGTTGATTTTAATACCTATGATGCCAATTACAAAAAACAACAAAGTAATTTGGCAACTCAATACCAATGGTTGCCCTGTTATTTTCTTGATTCCTTGAAAATTCATTAATTGATTTTAGATTTAGTTGGATTCTTCAAGTTTTGATAACCTGTTAGGGACATGGCAACAGCGCCAATGAATATTTCAGATTCTACTTTCAATACCATGTGGTTATCATCGTCACTAACCCAAATTGTTAATGCATCTTCTGATTTAAATAAATCGCCTGTTTTTACCTGAGGCCGTATTTTAATGGCATTGAATTTACCAGCATCTACTTTTACCTTTTCTCTACCTAAAAATTTGATACTGTAATTGTATACTTTTCCGTCCATGTAAAATTCGGTAGGGTAGGTGTCTCCAATTTTTGCATTGGTAACATCCCATAACCTTGACCAGTAATACACTGAAACCAAATCTTGAACCTGATAAGGGGCATCTGTAATGTTTCCTTTTTTGGTATTGATTCTTCTGTTATCGTGGTCAAAAATTGCAAAATCTGTGTCACGGTACTTACCCTCTTCAATTTTCTTGGTATATTTTACTGGTACCAATGCATCAATGTCTAGGTAACTTTCGTAGTCGTTTCGCACTTTGTTGTATAGTGCATCTATGGTTCTTGATGACCTTGCTGAACATTTAATATTCATGGTTTTTCGGCCATTTAATAAAACAGGTTCTGGCATAATTTCTAAACTTGCATAACCAGCATTGAATGGCCCATAATGCAATCTGTACTCTAATTTTTCTCCTAAGCCAAATGCTAAATTAGTTACTTTAGAATAAGCGTTTCGGTCATCTGTTTTTTTCTTGGGCATATCAGCCAATACACCTAATGCATATATAACCAAGCAGATTGTTCCAATAGAATGTTTCAATGAGGTTTTCATACAATCAACTACTTTGCAAATGCCATACCAAAAAAGCCAAACTATCAATAAATTTAAATTATAAATCAAACTTGATACCTTGAGCCAAAGGCAATTCTTTGCCATAGTTAATGGTATTGGTTTGTCTGCGCATATATACTTTCCAGGAATCACTGCCACTTTCACGGCCACCACCCGTTTCTTTTTCACCTCCAAATGCACCACCAATTTCAGCGCCACTGGTACCAATATTTACATTGGCTATACCGCAATCGCTTCCCCATGCACTTAAAAACTGTTCAGCTTCTTGTATGTGTTGCGTAAAAATACTTGAACTCAGGCCTTGTTTTACATCATTTTGCATAGCTATGGCATCGTCTAAGTTTTTGTACTTCATGAGGTATAAAATAGGCGCAAAAGTTTCTGCTTGTACAATTGGAAAATGGTTTTCTGCCTCACAAATGGCTGGTTTTACATAACAACCACTTTCAAATCCGGCACCTTGCATTTTTTCTCCCCCACAAATTACCTGTCCGCCTTGTTCACTTAATGCAGTCAACGCATTTAAAAATCCATCAACAGCTGCTTGGTCAATCAATGGACCAACCAGGTTTCCAGTTAGTGGATTGCCAATACTTAATTGCGCATATGCTTTTATGAGTTTTTGTTTTACGGTCTCATAAATCGTTTCATGTACGATGAGTCGGCGGGTAGTTGTACATCTTTGACCAGCTGTTCCTACAGCTCCAAAAACAACACCAATCATTGCTAAATCTAAATTGGCATTTTCAGTAAGTATGATGGCATTGTTTCCGCCCAACTCAAGCAAGGCCTTTCCAAATCTTTCAGCTAAGGCTTTACCTACAGCCCGTCCCATTCTGGTTGATCCGGTAGCTGACACCAAAGGTATGCGTTCGTCATTGCTCATCCATTCTCCTACATCTGCTTTACCATTTACCATACAAAATATACCTTCTGGGAGGTTGTTTGATTTTAAAACTTTGGCCATTAAATGTTGGCAAGCAAATGCTGACAAAGGTGTTTTTTCAGAAGGCTTCCATATGCAAACATCTCCACAAACAGCTGCAATCATACTGTTCCAGCTCCATACAGCAACTGGAAAGTTAAAGGCCGATATAATTCCCACAATACCCAAAGGATGGTATTGTTCATACATTCTATGATTGGGTCTTTCACTGTGCATGGTTAATCCATTTAACTGCCTGCTCAAACCAACTGCAAAATCACAGATATCTATCATTTCTTGTACTTCGCCTAAACCTTCTTGTAAGCTTTTACCCATTTCATAGCTTACGAGTTTGCCCAAAGCATCTTTGTGGGTTCTTAAAACATCTCCATATTGTCTGACAATTTCACCTCTTTTGGGTGCAGGCATTTTGCGCCAAACTAAAAAAGCAGCCTGGGCGGTTTCAATTACTTTATTGTATTCCTCTTTGGTTGTTAAAGTGATACTTGCAATGGTTTTACCATCTACAGGGCTACTTACTTCAAGCATTTCTGCTTGTGTTGCACTAAAAAAGTTTTGACCGGTTGTTGTGCCTTTGTTGATGCTATTAATCCCTAATGGGCTTAAAATTTCTTCTTGAATATTCATTGTTGTTTAATTTATAACGAAAAGTTTCTGATGAGTTTAATAGGGTTTAGTTCTTTCAGGTTCAATACAAAATTTGCTTTCTCAAAGAACGCATTTTGATTGTTCAAGTTCCAGTAATTTCTTAATTCATTTGAGCAGAGCGCCTCAACAGGGAAATAAATGGCAAAAAGATCTTTGTATAAAGCCAAATAAACACCACTCACGTAACTGAATTGATTTGTATATGTTGCGCTATTTGTTGCGATGGTTGTAGTTTTAATTGGTGCATAATTCATGTCAAAATAAAGACCAATTGGCAAACGAATTTTAGGTATAGGCAAAGTTACATTCACGGCTGTCATCCATTTGTCGGAACTACCTAAAAAGGCATTGGCTCTGAATGCAGCTTCATTCAGCATAATTTGACGGTCATAAATGCTGTTTGATGGGTTGATTGATGCAGCTCTTCCTAAAAGTGTTTCATTGAATAAATAGTCGTTTAAACCAGTTGTTCCACCAGCCATAAAATAGGCTTGTTCTGAGCGCCAATTTTGGCCAATAGGAGCTTGGTTGGTTTTTAAAAACAAACCTCCAAACAAACGTAATTTGATGGTTTTCTTACCTTTTTCAATTTCAAAACCTTGCTCAAAACTCAGGCCTAATTTATGTATACTCGTTTTATTCACATCTAATTGGTATTCAATTTGAGCTTTGGCTGGAAAAAAACATACAGCCCTCTCGTAATTGTATTTGACATGCAATAAACCAAGCATGTTATTGTTCCATTTAAACAATTCATTGGTTTGAAAATTGTTATTGAGAATTGCCCAACCAGCATATAATCTTTGACTGATATTGCTTCTAGCGTTGCTTGGTTTCAAATCGGTTTCAATATAAGGCTCAAATTTACTGTATTGTATATTGGTGTTGCTAACATTGTCTGGAATTTGATGCGCATAACTTTTCATTTGAATACCCAATGCTATATTTTTAATGATAGGGTTTAATGGGTAAAA
>CANHRW010000095.1 GCA_947462865.1 Bacteroidota bacterium
TGAACGGTATACCCAAGCAAGTAACAGTTTCAGTAGGATTGTCTAATAGGTTTTCGCTCGAAGCAGTTGAGGAACTTTATGCTGGAATTAGACTGGCTTGTAACCAATATAAAGTTGATTTAGTAGGTGGAGATACGGCAACTGCCAAACAAGGATTATTTATTAGTGTAACAGCAATTGGTGAAGTAGAGTCAGGTAAAATTGCATACCGAAGTGGCGCAAAACCTCTTGAACTAGTTGTTGTAACGGGTGATTTAGGTGCTGCCTATTGTGGCTACCAGGTTCTAGAAAGAGAAAAGCGTATATTTTTAGACAATCCAAATGCACAACCTGACTTAGCTGGATATGATTACATCATAGAAAGACAATTAAAGCCTGAAGGTAGAAAAGACATTATAGAACTCTTAGAAAATTTAGGAGTAAATCCAACCTCAATGATAGACATCAGTGATGGTTTAGCTTCCGAATGTTTTCATTTGGCCAAACAATCAGGTGTTGGTATAACCCTCTATGAAGAAAAAGTACCTATAGATCCAACTACCTATAATTTTGCAAGAGAACTTGAGTTGGACCCAATATTAACTGCTTTAAGTGGGGGTGAAGACTATGAGTTGCTCATGACCATTTCTCAACAAGATTATACCAAAATCGAGAACCATCCAGATTTTACAGTCATTGGTTTTGTGACAGAATCTACAGAAGGCATGAATTTAATTTCAAAAGGAGGCCAAAAGCATCCTTTAAAAGCGCAAGGTTGGAAGGCATTTTAATTTCGTGTATTTATTGTTAAGAATGTTTATTTTGCGGTTTACAATGCGCATATTATCCATATTTTGCTTGCTTTTTGGTTGTGTTCTTTCTGCTAAAGCACAATTGTTACCTACGTTCGGGAATTCAAGAACAGGTGCTACAGGAATGCAGTTTTTAAAAGTTGTTCCTGATGCACGTTCATCGGCAATGGGAGGAGCAGTTGTGGGTATTAGCAATGATGCTTCTGCTATGTTTTGGAACCCATCGGCAATTACCCAAACAGATTCAGCCAAATCAAGTTATTTATTGTCGCATACTTATTACACAGCAGCAAGCACTATAAGTATGGCGGCAGTTACTATTAAAACAGGAACCTTAAGTAGGTTGGGCATTCAAGCATTGTCTATGAATTACCCAAAGATGGAAGAGACAACAGAATTGCAGCCTTATGGAACAGGAAGAACAGTCAACTTAAGTAACACCTTGCTGGGAGTAACATACGCTAAGATTTTAACTGACCATTTTAGTTTTGGTTTAAGCAGTAAATGGGCACACGAAGCTATCGGTGATGTACAAACAAATATGGTTTTGTTTGATTTAGGTTTAACATATGACATTGGCATTAAAAATGCACGTTTTGGCGTAGCGTTCTCAAATTTTGGGATGAATGTCAATCCGGAAGGTCAAGTTCAAATGGTGAATTTATCTGGTAACCAAATCAAAACTAGTTTTGGCGAAATTTCAGCACCTGGGATGTTTAGAATTGGGGGTGCTTTTGATCCAATTCACACCCCACTTAACCGATTAACTTTGGCTATGCAATTGAACCACCCTACTGACAACAATGAAAGTTTTGCTATTGGCACAGAATACGCATACAGGTCTATTCTCTGTGCAAGAGCAGGATGGGAGTTTGCAACTGATGAAGCAAGCTCATTTCCATCAACTGGTCTAGGGGTAAATATTCCTAGAAAATTTGGTGCATTTAGAGTTGATTACAGCTTGGTCAATAGAACAAGAATGGGTAATATGCACAGAATTACATTAATTGTAAAATTGTTTTAACATATGAAAAGAATTCTAGGCTTATATTTCATTGGCTTGTCAATTTTGCTTTCTTCATGCAGTTTTTTTGGAGACAAAAACAACAATACCGCAAAAGAGGTACTAGCCAAAGGCAGTATTGACCCTAATTATGGTTTAAACAATGTGGGTTATGTGCCGGTCTATCCTTTTATCAATAATGTAAACAAGCCACTGGATATATTTTACGGATACGATGAATTAATATATGTGGTTGTTGATAACGACGAAACAACCATAGATGACAATGAAGTTTTGGTGTTCGACCAAAAAACCACATTGAGTTTTAGGTTACAAATTCCAGGTGCAACAGACATTACTCAAGACAGGCGTTTGCATTGTTATGTTACAGGAAGGTATTACCCCGACAAGCAAAACGCTCCGGATTTAGACTTAGCAGCTGTTTATCACATGACTGGATTGGGGTCTGGCCAATTACAGTTCTTAGATACTTTAAAGCATTTTCAATGTGATGAAAGTAGAAGAAATACTTCATACAGAGGTCCAGATGATGAAGCGGTTAGGTTCACTGGCTTAGCTACTTTGTATGACAATACCTTATATGTTTCACGAACTGGTCCAAGAAATGATGTGAATAGTACAAATAGACCTGATAATGGAATATTAATCTTTTCACCTGAAGGGGAGAACATTGGTTTTTCAAATGGATTAAATACAAATGAATCGAGTATTAAATCGGTTGTTGGGGTAAGTGCGATTGCAACTTTGGCCGCACCACCGCAACGCATTTCTGGAATAAGCACTTCTAAAAATTTCTTCATGGCTTTAGGAGAAAATCAACAAGCCAATTTAGAATACAGAGCTCTGGGAATACAGGTAGTTCAAGACCCTGATTTGGGTTTAATTTATCAGGAGAACGCCAATTTCTTAAATTTTGATTATACCAAAGCAGACCGATTTATGTATGAAAGCAATCGGTTCAAAAAACCAGAAGATATTTATGTTTCACCCTCAGAAAACGGCTATATTTTTATAACAGATAGCGAAACAGATTCTTTGTACGTTTTTACATCTCTTGGATACGAAGGCGTAAATCCGCCAGCCAATTCTAACTTCAAAAAGCAAGTCGTTGTATCTTTTGGAGGTAGTGGTAAAGATGGTACCGCAAGTGGTCCTTATCATTTCAAAAACCCAACAGGTGTTTGTTATTTTAACAGAACCATTTTTGTATGTGACAAAGACAACAATAGGGTTTGTCGATACCGCTTAAACGCTGATTTGCAATAACGACTAGGCCTGGTGCCTTCTTTGTAATAGTTGCTTGAGTTCTGAAACCAGTGGATTTGTCTGCGAATCCCAATTAAATTGAATACCCAACTCTTGAAAGCGTTTCATGCCTTCTTCTAAATTTACTGCCTGATTTAATTTGTCTATTGCTTTGGCATATTCAACTACATTTTCTCCAAACAATTGATTGACAAATGCAATTTTTTTGTTTAAACCAATTTCAGTTTTCATGTTTTCAATTGGAGCATCTATAGATTTTTCAATTATTGGATTGTTATGCAAAGTAACTTTTTCTGCCAATCGGTCGTTGAAACTAGGATCAGCAGGAGCAATACTCTCATTAAAACTAACTTTTTTAACAGGATCTGGGTCTGGCATAACCGTTTTCTGAATGCGTTTGTTCTCAACAGCTTTATCAATGTTAAATTCAGGCGGTGTTATGATAGAATGGCTTGTTTGAGCAGGGGGAATAGCTTGTATTTTAATTTCAGTTTCGATAGGAATTTGAGCTTCAACAACCGGAGTCTCTAGTGTAAATTCAGTTGTTTTTTCTAGCTCATTTAATGTAGCTTTTTCAATATTTATTTGTTTGATGAACTCATTAAATGATTGTTGAATTGGGCTAATATCTGCTGGATTTTCAGGAACAATTTCAATTTCAGGTTCTGGCAGTTCAATGCTTGTTTGAATTGCAATCATAGGTTCAATTATTGCTTTGTGTATCTCTGTTTCAGGCATTTTAACACTAGGAACAGGCGTTTCTTCTAGAATAGCTTCTACAGGAGTTGCACTCATTGGAGTGGCTTCAGCACTTTCCCCTTTTATATCTTCAATTGCTGCTTCAGAGGTTTTGAGTTTTAAAACCAATTCAAACAATTCAATACAGTTTTTTTTGATTAATTCTTTATCGATGGCATTGAGTTCACCGTTTAATTGTTGAATGGCTAATTGCAAATCTTCTGACTTGCCTTTTATAGTATTGATTAATTGTATTGAGTTCATAGAAAAATTGATCTACACAAATGTTAAAAAACTTATTTAGTATTAATTAACATTTTTAGTGAGGCAGTGGCCAATTTAGTATATTCGCCTACAATTAACTAAAAATGTCTGAAGATCTGTTCATAGAACCAAGGTATGCAATTCAACACCGTAAAGGTTGGGTTGAAGTCATTTGCGGATCTATGTTTTCAGGAAAAACTGAAGAATTAATTAGGCGCTTAAACAGAGCAAAAATTGCAGGTCAGTCGGTTGAAATTTTTAAACCAATGATTGATACCAGGTATGATGAAACGGCAGTTGTTTCTCACAATGACAATGCAATACCATCCACCCCAATCAATAGTTCATTGAATATGCTACTCATGAGAAACCAAGCTACTGTGGTTGGTATTGATGAAGCTCAGTTCTTTGATAATGAGTTGGTTTATGTGTGTGAAACCCTTGCCGAGCAAGGCGTACGCGTAATTATTGCCGGATTAGACATGGATTATTTAGGAAAGCCATTTGGACCAATGCCGCATTTGATGGCAGTTGCAGAATATGTAACAAAGGTTCATGCCATTTGTATGGTGTGTGGAGATTTGGCTACACATTCTTTCCGTAATCACACTGACCAAAGTTTAATTATGTTAGGTGAAAAAGACACTTACGAAGCCAGATGCAGGCATTGTTTTCATGTTGGCATGAGAGAAAATGATGTTTAAATCATGGAATCAATTAAGTAAGGAAAACACCTTGTAAATAGTCAAATTATAGTTAATTTGTAAAAGAATTAGGTCTTGAAAAAGTAAACGTTATAAAGATAACCATTCAGCATGTTACCAGAATACGATGTATTTATGTTCGGATTAACAAGAAGTGAGTTTTCACTTTCATCGGTATCTGTTGCATGGGCAAAGGAGTGGGCAAAAACAAATAGGGTCTTTTACATAGATAGGCCCTATTCTTTACGTGATTTGTTAACTAAAATTGATGATGCCTCGTTCAGAGATAAGTTTTCTGCACTTTTTTTAGGTGAAAATATTTACAGAGAAATAAATTTTCCAACTGTTTCATTTACTCAAGTTACCCCTAGAATTACTTTACCAATTAACTTTTTGCCTGAAGGCAATTTCTATACCTACATGAATCAATTGAACAACAAAGTGATTGATGATGTAGTTAAGAAAATTATAAAAGATTATGGGGTAAAAAATTATATTTTTTTTAATTCTTTTTGCCCAGTAACTAGCCCAGTTATTTCAAGAAAAATTCAGCCGCAACCCCTGGCTAATATTTATCAATCTTTAGATGAAATAAGTCAAGAACGGTATATTGCTAGACATGGTATCAACGCTGAGTTCAATGCCATGAGACAATGTGACATAGCAATAGGTACCTCTTCAGGTTTGTGTGACAGGCATGCCCGAGAAAATAACAGACAGGTACATTTGCTAGCAAATGCAGCTGATTTTGATGTGTTTGAAAATGCAACCAATAAAGATTTACCAAAGCCTTTAGAATTTGAAACCGTAACCAAACCCATTATTTTATATACTGGCCATTACAGTGACTTAAGAATGGACCATGAATTGGTTAAAAAAATAGCTAATAAGTTCTCCGATTCTGCAGTTTACTTTGTAGGTACTTATGAGAAAAAAGACCTCATCAATCACGGGTTGAATTCTATTTCTAATTTACATTTTATAGGTTCTAGGCCAATAGAAAGCCTTCCAGCATATTTAAAATATGCCCAAGTTGCCATTATCCCATACGTTACCAATGAGCTCACAAAGGGCATCTATCCGCTTAAAATAAACGAATACTTAGCTTCAGGTACACCCTGTGTTTCTACTAGTTTTTCAAATGATATCAGAAGTTTTGAAGGTTTAATATACATCTCTAATACCCATGCAGAGTTTATAGATAATATTCAGAAAGCCATGGAGGAAAATACTGCCGATAAATTGTCGGAGCGAATTGCCCATGCAAGAGAAAATTCATGGAGAACACGCATTCAGAAATTAGAATCTATTATTGCATCTTTTGTTGCAGGAGAAAAAGTTTAGAAATCTAAACCCAATGCAAAATGGTAAACAGGTTTTGAGTTTACCTCTGCATCTTGAATTCCCCAAGCAGTATCCAATCGCATAAAATAACCAAAAAGCTTAGTTCTTATACCGCCTCCAAATCCTGCAACCAAGGGATCTCTAACATTTATAACTTTAATTTTTAATGGGGGATTGTCTTTTATTTTTTGGTTGAATGTATTGTCTTCACTGAATGGGTTTGAGCCAACCCAAGCAGTTCCTATATCAAAAAATGGAACCAACTGAAAATGATTTAAAAACTCTGAACGCAATACTTGGTTGAAGGCATATTGAAATATTGGAATTCTAAGTTCAGTATTTAACAAGGCATAAGTGTTTCCATTGCGAATATTTTGATCAAACCCTCTAAGGTTACAAGCCAAAGCTTGGAAAATATAATTTTGGTCTTGAGAAGTGGCAATATCATTGTTGAATTTTGAGCCAATGCCATTCTCTACTCCACCCAAATAATAAACAACTCTACCCGGACCATAAGACGTATTTGCGGCTAAACGGGTTGCCCAAATAAGTTGCCTATGCACTTTTTCATAATGCCTAAAATCTAAGCCCAAAGTGTTGAGTTGCAAAGTTCTTTGCGCAATACTTTGATAATGTTCAGCAAATAATTTAAAGCGGGTTCCATTGAATAAATTCAAACCCTTTGGAACTGTATTGTCAAATATAAATTCAATTTTAGCACCTACCCAATTGTTTACTTGGTCAGGTATAATCAATGTATTTAAATTGCTAGATTTAGTGATTTCTCTATCTTGTCTGTAAAAAGCATTTAACTTAAGGCATTGAGTTGGGTTGAATGGAATACTTAAAATGTACCTAATTTCGTGTGTAAAATTTTTATAACTTAAATTTTCTGCACTGCCCGTAGACCTGGTTTGTCTGTAAAACATCCATTTTTGATCTATTTTTTGTTTGAGGTTTTCAAAACTTACAAAATAATCAAAACCTTGTAAGTCAAATCCCACACGAATGCCTCCAGTAATGCGGTAGTCTTCAAATAAATCAATCATTCCAAATTTAAACATGCCATTTAGCCCCTGATTAAATAGTTGTGATGATGCATTTCCAATTGGTTGATAATAGGTGTTGATAATGCTGTTGTCTAATTGAGTAACAATATTGTCAGCAAAAAATGTCACATCATAAAACCGAGGTGCATTGATTTTAAGGCCGGTTGTCTGTGCTAAATTTGGTTTTAATTTAAGTTGATTAGGATAAGCGACTCGTTTGAAATTATTAGGCGTAAATTCATTTATAAAAAAATAGGCATTGGTATCTTGTGGTGTTAAATCTAATGTAGCTGCCTTATTAGAAGACGCTTGTTCTTCAGATGGGGCATAAACTTGTAAACCCGCACTAAAAGGTTTGTCTGCTATGCCTGATTTTAAACGGAATAAATTGGGGTAAGACTCA
>CANHRW010000096.1 GCA_947462865.1 Bacteroidota bacterium
ACCATCGAAGAAAATATCACCATGGGGAATCATTTTGTTTCGTATACACAAATTGTTGAAGCCTGTGAATGGTCAGATTTAAACGAATTCATTATAAATTTAAAAGATGGGCTCAAGTTTAAAATTGCTCCTGCAGCAGCCAATCTGCCTTCTAATATTGCCAAGAAGATTTTATTAGCAAGGGCATATTTGAGTAAACCTAAATTGCTTTTACTAGATGATTTTTTTCATCAAGTACATCGAAAAGACAAGGTGAAAATTTTAAATGCAATTTTTAATCAGCATGAAATGGCTGTAGTTATGATCACTGGTCAGTTAGAAATGTTAGAACGTTCAGACTATATTTATGTAATGCAATCTGGTTCATTAATAGATCAAGGTACGTTTAAAGAACTTCAATCCAGGTCTGCATTAGATTTTTTCACCAATCAATAAGTAACAACTGATATATGCACGATTCAGATAATTCATTTCATTCTTTAAAATTGGTATCTACACCTAAAAAGTATACGATTATTCGCAATTATTTAATTGGAATTGTTTGCTGTTTGTTTTTGGTTTTGTTATTGCCTTGGCAACAAAATGTACAAGGAAATGGCAAGTTAATTCCATATCAGCCTCAGGATAGGCCACAAACAGTTCCAAGTGTCATAGGTGGTAGAATAGAAAAATGGATGGTTCAAGAAGGTCAATTTGTAAATAAAGGAGATACATTGGCTGTTATCAGTGAGATTAAAGAGAAGTACTTTGATCCGCAAATTTTAGCTAGAACAACTGCTCAAATAGCAAATAAAGAAGATGCTGTTAAAGCCAAAATGGATAAAATTAGGGCCGGAGAATCACAAGTCTTTGCGCTTAAAAAGGGATTGAAATTCAAACTCGAACAAACCCGAAATAAAGTCAAACAGATGCGTTTCAAGGTTGATGCTGAAAGAGCAGCATTTGAAGCTGCAAAGATCAATCAAAAACTTATTCAAGACCAATACAAAAGGTTAGAATCTCTTTACAATAAGGGGCTTGCTTCTTTAACAGAATTGCAAAACCGAAACGGTAAAACACAAGAAGCCAATGCCAAATTAATTGAGGTAGAGAATAAATTCAATTCTACTCAAAATGAATTGATCAACGCAGAAATTGAATTGAATTCAGTTGAAGCTGATTATTTAGATAAAATTTCTAAAGCAGAATCTACAGTCAATGAAACAGCTGGTGACATTTTTGAGTCTCAAGCTGAAATTTCTAAAATGAAAATTGAATTGTCTAATTTGCAAATGAGGGCTGGTTTTTATGTGATTAGAGCACCCCAAGATGGTTTTATCGTAAAGGCCATGCGTTCTGGTATAGGTGAAAATATCAAGGAAGGCGAACCCTTATTAACCATTATGCCAGCCAATGCGCAGATGGCTGTAGAAATGTTTATCAGACCAATGGATTTACCTTTGATGCACGCAGGTGTAAAAGTAAGGGTACAATTTGATGGATGGCCTGCTTTGGTGTTTTCTGGGTGGCCAAATATAGGAGTAGGTACTTTTGGAGGTGTTGTGAGTGCAGTAGATAAAGTGAATTCTGCAAATGGATTGTTCCGGGTATTGGTTATTCCTGATTCAACAGATATGCCATGGCCTGAAGCCCTAAGGTCAGGGAGTGGTGTTTATTCGTGGGCAATGTTAAACAGGGTGATGGTATGGTATGAGTTATGGCGACAATTCAACGGATTTCCTCCTGAATACAATGGGTCTCTAAAAGATCCATTGCTTATTAATTCTTCAGAAAATTCAAATACTAAAAAATGAAATTAAGGTCATTCAAGTTTGTATGGATTCTTTTAATAGTTGTAAATAATTTATTTGCTCAAGATACCACCGTTTTTACTTTTGACCAGTTCTATAAAGTAATTGCTATCAATCATCCCGTTGCCAAACAAGCAGCATTGTTGCCAGAAATGGCGAACTCTCAGGTAAGAATGGCAAAAGGTAATTTTGATCCTGTTTTGCAAATTGACTACGATAAGAAAAATACGAAAGGGGTTAATTCTTATCAATATTTTGAGCCAGAAATAAAAATACCTACACGTATTGGTTTAGATCTTAAAGCTGGAGTTGATCAAAGTAGTGGGGCATCGGTAAATCCAGAAATTGGCAAATATGATCCGGTTACAGGTAAAACATTAGATGTTAATTATAGCTTGGTATATGCTGGGTTTAGCTTACCTGTATTAAGAGGATTGCTTACCGATCAAAGAAGAATTGAATTAAAACAAGCACAAATTCTTATCGACTTAAATAAAGCCGAACAGCTTAAAATATTAAATAAGTTATTTGTAAGTGCATCTAAAGATTATTGGAAATGGCAATCTGCTTATCAAAAATACAACTACATCAAAGAGGGTTTTCTACTGGCGCAAAATAGGCTTAGTTTCATCAAGAGTCGAATTAAAGAAGGTGAAGAAAAACCTATTGATTCTGTAGAAGCTTTTATTGAACTCAAAAGAAGAGAAGTGCTTTTAGCAGAATCAAATTTAGAGTTAATGAATGCTAGAATTTTATTGTCAGCATATATCTGGGATGAATTCAATAATCCAGTTTTAATTACACCCAATACAATTCCCGCTGCAGCCGGTAGTCAGGTAGTTATAATCAATTCTGATACCTTGTCTAGACTTATTTCGTTTGCAGTTCAGCAGCATCCTGAATTGTTAAAATATACCTTTAAGATTGGGCAATTACAGTTTGATAAGAAATTAGCAATAGAGAATTTAAAGCCTCAATTTAACTTGTCTTATTTCCCATTCCAAACATACACAAATGGCAGTTCAGATGAGGTAGCTGGTTTATTTACCAAAAACTACAAATTGGGTTTCAATTTTAAATCCAGTTTGTTTCTCAGAAAAGAAAGAGGAAAGTTGCAGTTAACTTCTTTAAAAGTAAAAGAAGCAGAGTTTGCACTACAACTGGGTAAAAGAGATTTAACCAATCAAGTGGTGGTGGCTTATAATGAACTCGAAAACATTGAATTGATGAGAAATCTGCAGCAAGATTTAGTAGACAACGCGGCATTATTAAGAATCGCAGAATTACAAAGATTTGAATCGGGTGAAAGTTCATTGTTTCTAGTAAATCAGCGAGAAAGAGCACTCTTAGATGCACAATCTAAATTGGCAGAAGTAATTGCAAAATATGCTTTTGCTAAAAGCAATCTCTATTTTTCAGCTGGTTTGTTAACGCCTGTTTTAAACAATTAGAACACTCTATTCGCAATGGCTTTGGTAGTTTCTCCAAACCCCATTGTGTAGTAGTGTAAAACAGGAACTTTGGCTTTTTTTAACTCCAAAGACTGTTGAATTGCCCACTCAATTCCAACTTGTTTAACGGCTTTTTCATCTTTACAATTTTCAACCTCATTGACCAAATCTTCGGGTAAGTCAATATGAAAAACTTTAGGCAAAATGGTCAATTGTTTTTTATTGGTCAGTGGTTTAATTCCAGGTACAATAGGAATATTAATTCCATTTTTTTTGCAGGTATCTACAAACTCAAAATATTTTTGGTTATTGAAAAACATTTGGGTGACAATGTAGTCAGCACCAGCTGCCACTTTCTTTTTTAACCATTCAATGTCCTTAGCCATATTGGGTGCTTCAAAGTGCTTTTCCGGGTAGCCGGATACGCCAATACAAAAATTAGTTGTTGCAGGGTTTTCTAATTCTTCATCCAAATAAATACCTTGATTCATTCTTACCACTTGCTGCAACAATTCTATTGAGTCTTTGTTGCCATCTGGTTCTGGAACAAAATTACTTTCGTTTTTAATGTTGTCACCTCTCAAAGCCAGAACATTATCAATGCCCAAAAAATTTAAGTCTATGAGCGCAATCTCAGTTTCTTCTTTGCTAAAGCCGCCGCAAATTAAATGTGGTACTGTGTCTACATGGTATTTATTCATTAATGCCGCACAAATGGCTACAGTACCCGGACGTTTTTTTGTATAAACACGGTCAAAGCCACCATCTTTTCTTTTTCTTAAAACAAATTCTTCTCTGTGGTATGTTACATCAACAAATGCGGGTTTGTACTCCATTAAAGGTTCTATCCCATTGAATATGCTATTGATGTCTTTCCCTTTTAGAGGTGGAAGAATCTCAATAGAAAAAAGCGTGTCTTTAGCTTGTTTGATATGGTCTATAACTTTCATGTTCTGAACTTTAGCGTGCTTGTTTGCAAAAGTAACTAATCTAGGAGGGCTTTGCAATATAAGAAATAAAGGCTCATTCGCTTTTTTTAATGGATAAAAAGCAGTTTACCTGCAAATGAATCATTGCCCTCTACATCTGCTGCTAAAATTAAATAAACTCCTGTAGCCACTCTGTTTCCGCTATAGTTTCTGCCATTCCAAGTTGCAGTTCCCCCATTTGCCGAAGTTTCATATACTAAGTTTCCACTCACATCTGTAATTTTAACTACTGCATTGGTTAACAAACCATTGATGACAATGTCACCTTGGTATTCTGGATGAACAGGATTGGGATAAATTTTTACATTGGAGAAATTTTGGTTTCCTCTGGTTGCATCTGCTGTATAGGAGACAATTCCTTTATCTGTTCCAAAGAAAACCTCTCCATTGCTTTCATCAATCCCAATTTCTACAACATTATTTGATAACAATGGTGAATTGACAATTGTAAATTTATTTAATACCGTATAACCATCTGCCGAAACTAAAAAAACGCCATTTCTTGTGCCAATCCATTTTCTATTTGCCGGGTCAACTTGAATACAATTGATAGATTCTTTCCCTAAAAATATCTCATAATTACCCCCAACTTGAACAATGATTTGCCGGGCATCAAAACTGTTTTTCTTCCCATTAAAAATTAAATCTGGGTTGCTAAAAATAGCCAAACCTTGATTAGTTCCTACCCACATTTCGCCTTTTTTATCTAATGTCATACACAAAACGGTATTGCTTGGTAAGCCACCCTGTCCGGTTTCTTTGGTCAATAATTTGTAGCTATCATCGTTTGCATTATTGGGTGTTCCTGCATGGTTATATACCAATATGCCTCTATCTTTAAGCGAATTAACCCAAACATTGTTGTAATCATCACAGGTGACCCATCCCAATTCATTGCCTACCAAAAGGCTTCCTATTGAAAAAGATTTCCATCCCTGAGCAGTTTTTACACTGAGCGGTTTAGCAACCCCAAAATTGCTCACCCATAAATTGCCATAGGTGTCAAAGTCGATTCCGCCTGAGAGCAGTGGGCGATAAGTTGGATCTGAAACTTGTAATAGTTGCAATGAACTGTTTTGTTCATTGTATAGTTTTATTTGATTCTGATTGTCAATTTCAAATACGCCTGTACCAAAACTACTCAAATAATATTTATTGCTATTGGGGTCTTTCTTAATGGCAATAAAGTCACGAGCAGGAGCAATTAAAGGAAACTCTTTTTCGGTATAATTAAACCAGTTTTGTTGTGAATAGCTATAAAACTTGGTGTTATTAAATACAAGTGGGCTCCACATGTCATTGACATAACCACCGGTTACCCATAATGTATTATCAGCATATATCATCTTGCCAAAAGTTTTTCCTGCTGGTCCGTTTGGGGTATAATAATCTACAGTGCCTTGATCTGTTCGATCAATGGTTAATCCGTATTGTTTATCAACCATTGCCAGAAAACCCCTGTTGTCTATACAGGCATCTGTTCTAAAATTGAAGGAGCGGGTTTTAACTGTTTTATTTTGGTCAATACTGTATATAGCTTCTTCGGCTACAATTAGCAACTGGTTGGCAACTTGTTTAAGCGAACGAATTTTTTTACTGTTAATTGCAGTCAAAGGTGACCATGCACCAATACCATCATAAATTTGGAGCGTGCTGTCAATCACTGCATATACCTCAGCGTTAAATAGCGCTATTTGACTACCTCCAGAACTTGCTGCCAATTTATTCCAAGACCTGAAATCAGACAAGTTAGAGGCGTTTAAAGATGCCAAAACAATGCCATCAGCAGTATTGGCAATGATGTTATTTGAAAAAACAACAAGGTTATAAAATTCCAATTGATTGCCATTGGGACCTAAATTTTGGTATGAGTCACTAATTTGATTCTGCTTTAAATCAACCAAAACAATTCCAAAACTACAACAGAGATAGGCCGAATTTTCGTAAAGATAAATGCCATTGATTTGTTGCTTCCCAATCATGTTTTTTTGAATGATATCAGGTATATTGGTGATTTTTCCACTTTTATGATCAATGATATCAATATTGGTGTTGGCATACACAACTATACTTTTGTTTAATACGCTGTTGTGTTTAAACAGAATCACTTCAACATCAGACAAGCCAGTGTGTTTTGAAAGCCTTTCAATGCTATTGTCATCTGTATTGTATGAGAAGAGTCCACTTTCCGATCCGCAGTATATTTTTTTCCCAACACTTTCAATACAATTGTTAGCATAATAGGGAAGGTGAACACGCCAACTTCCCAATGCATTGAGTTTAGATTGTTGTGCACTCAATTCATTCATCCAAATACCAATTACAAATAGAAGAAGACTAAATTTTAGGTGTTTATACATGCTGTCACAAAATAACATAATCTAAGCTAAGGTTCATAGTTATTCTGAATAATTCAACCTGAAATAAATTTAAAAATCGACAAACTGCAGGCAAATTGTGTTATTTTGCAACGATTTATGTGGAAATTATTTGGAACATTTGTTATCCGGAATCGGTTTTGGATGTTAGTTGGATTGGGTTTGCTAACATTGGGTATGACCTATTTTGCAACCCAAGTCAAAATGACCTACGATTTTGCAAAAGTTGTTCCTAAAGATGACCCCGATTTTATAGCATACATTCAGTTTAAAGAAACTTTTGGTGAAGATGGCAATATTATGGTCATTGGTGTTCAACAACAAAATTTGTTTGATTCTGCTGTTTTTAATGATTGGTGCGAACTTTCTAATGCAATAGAACAAGTTGATGGGGTAGAAAAAGTACTCTCTATTTCTAAATTGTATAAATTGGCATTAAACGATACTTCAAATAGATTGGAGTTTAAGCCGCTGTTTCAAAAGGGTAAATTGAGCCGCATACAAGTTGATTCTTTTCAACAAGAAATTGCCAGATTGAAATTTTATGAAGGTTTGCTGTACAATCCAGAAAACAAGGTAACCCTCATGGCTGTCAGTCTTAAAAAGGATAAATTAGACAGCAAGGCAAGGATTCCTTTGGTTAATAACATTGAAAAATTAGCCAATCAATTCGGAAAAAAATACCAAACAGAAATTCATTATTCGGGTTTGCCTTATGTAAGGACAGTTTTCAGTTCAAAAGTATCCGATGAAATTAAGTTGTTTACCTATTTATCTATAGCCATCACGGCTATTTTTATATTTATCTTTTTTAGGTTTATTTCGGCGGTAGTATTCTCCTTAATTGTGGTTGTAATTGGGGTTATCTTTACACTAGGTACACTTGCACTTTTTGGATATAAAATAACCTTATTAACCGGAATTTTGCCACCACTCATGGTAATAATA
>CANHRW010000097.1 GCA_947462865.1 Bacteroidota bacterium
CGCGCACATCGGTTTGTGTAGATGCAGGCGTAGCAGTATTGTTGTCTTTTGAACAACTTACAAAAGTGAAGCAAGCAACAAAAGCAGCAACCGCGAAGAATGAATAAATTGGTTTTAAATGTTTCATATATTTTATATCTAATTGTATTTAATTGAAGGTGTATTGTAAGCCAGCATTAAAAATACCGTTCATGCCAAAACCAAGCTCTGCAAATGCACCTAGTTTTGATGATTTTGTAAATCTCCCTTTGTACCCTATTGCAGTTATGTGGTAGCTCATTCCATTAGCCAAACCATTATACAATACAGCTAAATCTTTATTGCCTGATACCAATTCTAATTCTGAATCAATACTAAATGTTCCCAATGCAGCGCCTGAATACAATATCAAAGCTTGGTTTTCATTGTTATACCAACTGTAATTGATTTGTGAAAGAAAAGTTGACACGTTTAAATTGGTTCTAAAAGATACATTGTCAGTTGCTGTAGTAACAGTTTGCTTTCCTGTTGAAGCACTTTGATAAGTGTAAGCCAAACCTATCATTAATTTATCTGTTAAATGGTATTGGTATCCCAAAATGTATGGACCAACTGAATTTGCTGCACCCTCACCAACACTGTTTAAAGCATTAGCTACAACATTAGAAGCACCTAAACCAGCATAGAGTGTCATGTTGCCTTTTTTATAAACCTGAGCCGATAAAGATTGAAATAATCCTGCACATAGCAGAATGGATAGAAATAGTTTTTTCATTTGAATTAAATTTAGACGAAACTATATTTAGTCTTTATCACCAATTACACATTCATCCTAAACAGGCCTTTTAATATCCCAAATAGTATCTTGAGCTTCCCTAACCAAATAAAGTGGTGTTTTTAAACCATGCTATTAATTTATTCTTGGAACGGTCTGTAATGGCAACTATCAATTGCCCTGTTAACTCCAATGAATTTCCTTGTTGTTTGATAAATTGTTTTACATGTGCAGGGTTAATCATCCAAGAGCGATGTACCCTAAAAAAACCTTCTGGAGCAAGTAGTTTATCTATCCAAGCCAAAGGTTTACTAATGATAATTTTACCTTGTTCAAGGGTGTAAATCACACAATAACTTCTTTCGGCTTGTATGGCAATGATGTCTTTTAATTTCACCAATATTTGTCCATTAGAAACAGGCAAGGCTATGGCTTCAATGGCACTTCTACTGAAATCATCTAACATAGATTGGTATTGATTGATATAGTTCTTTTCAAACATGCGTCTGCGGCGCAATGCTATTTCTATGCTTTCTTTTAAGCGCTGATTAGAATACGGTTTCATGATATAATCAACCGCATAAAACTCAAATGCTTTGATTGCAAAATTTTGATTACCCGTTATAAATAAAAGCTGTTTCCCTTCTAGCGGAATCTCCTTGAGTGCATTAAAAACTGGAACACCGTTTAATAAAATATCCAAAATAGCCAAATCAAAGTCTCCATTTTTAAGAATGCTTTTAGCTGCTTCAAATTCACGAACACCTATTACTTCAAACTCTGAAAACTCTTTTTTAAAAAAATCTTGTAAGCCAGCCAACTGTACCGGCTCATCTTCAATGATTAAAACCTTCATGCGCTTGTTTTTGCTATGCTCAACACCAATTGATTGTCTTTTTTCTGAATGGCTCTTAAATAGTCACAACCAAAATAATGGTTGAAATAGCGCAATCTCTCTTTTAAAAAATACAAGCCATGTGCTACCTGAGGTTTTTGAATAGATACCAAGCTAGGCAATTCGTAACCACTTAAATAAACGTTTATGCGGAAGCTGTTAGAATGAATGTGCAATTTAATTTGCTGCTGGCCGGGCTGACTGAATCCATATTTCAAGGCATTCTCAATTAACACTGCCAATGAAAAAGGGGCTATTAAGCAATTTAAATCATCAGAAGAAGCTTCAATTTTAAATTCGATTGTTGTTTGGTAAATTTGATTGTGTGCATTTACCAAATCAGAACAACAAGCCAATTCTTTGCCAATTGGAATAGCCAATTCATGCTGTTGTTCAAAACCATAATTCACCACTTGACCAACCTGAACAATACATTGTTGCATGGCTGATTGGTTTGATTTAAACAATACATTTTGCAGTAAGTTATTTAACGTATGTTGTGATAAAAATCGGCCATTTAAAAAATACTGTAATTTATAATAGTAATCTCCAAATAAGAGCAAAACAATACATAAAAACAGAAAGAATAAGGCATTGCCATTTGAGGTAAAATATGTTTCTGTGAGCATCTCCGAAAATAAGTTAAAAAATTACTTGGTTCAGAATAAGGATTTCCTAAAACTGGATATTAATTTCCGAAAAGCTGAAAATGGTGTTTGAAGTAAATAACATTTGCATTTTAGGTTAAAATTTGAACTGAAACAGCTAATTTTATGCCACCAATCTCTAACAGCCATGAAAAACTCATTTTTTAGTATTTTATTTTTATTGTCATTTTTTCAATCTCAAGCACAATCTCTTGAATTTGGTTTAAAAGCTGGCATAAATACTGGTAAAACACAGTTCAACGACTTGTCTAATTATTCATTGTCTAATAATGAAAACACCATCCTGCAAGCTGGGGTGTATTCACAATTTAAAATTTGGCTCATTGGTACTTATATTCAACCAGAATTATTACTTACACGCAGAACCAACACAACAGAAATCACAGGCATTTTAAATACCGGAGGGCCACAAACAACTTCCAGCGTTAAAAGCAATGATTTGTACTTAAATGTACCTATTTATATTGGCAAACAATTTTTCAAACTCATTCGGGTATATGCAGGCCCTAATTTTCAACTCTTACTCAATCCTCAAACCAGCTTACCAGAAAATGCCAACCTCATTAGCAAAAACGAATTGAGCAAATTTGTAACTGGTTTTGCTGTGGGGGCTGGTGTCAATATTTTTAAATTTAGAGCAGATATCCGCTATGATTATACTGGAGACATAGGAAGCCATATTCAAATCAACCAATATTTACAACCAACACTCAATAAGGGAATGATTTCAATTCAATTGGGATACAAACTTTTTGGCACATTGTAATGAACATTGAAGATTTTAGGGAAGCTTGTCTTTATTTGCCCTATACAGAAGAGACTTTGCCATTCGACGACCAAACACTTGTTTACAAAATAGGCAATAAAATGTATGCCCTTATTGGTATGGACAATCCAAATAACTGTAATTTAAAATGCAATCCAGAATATTCCTTAGAGTTAAGAGCAACATATAAAGGAATTACCCCCGGCTTTCACATGAACAAAACCCATTGGAACACAGTCAAATTCAATGAAGACGTAGATGACCAGCTCATTATAGAGCTCCTAAACCATTCTTACCAATTGGTTTGGAATAAATTGCCACAAAAATTAAAAGAAACCTTGAGCAATGGCACTATATAAAACTGAACATTTTAACTGCTTCGTTTAAAAATATATTTATATTTCTGAAACAGATTTGTTTATTTGCCTATTCAGATGCGTATTTATCAAAACATATCCCTAAAACCCTACAATACCTTTGGTATAGCTGCAAACGCAAGTCAATTTGTTGAACTCAACACTTTAGAAGAAGTTCAGGTACTTTGTAAAACATTCAATTTAACAGACAGAAAACTCCTGATTTTAGGTGGTGGA
Organism: Bacteroidota bacterium; assembly: GCA_947462865.1. Lineage (GTDB taxonomy): Bacteria > Bacteroidota > Bacteroidia > UKL13-3 > UKL13-3 > CAISCU01. The sequence goes on from CANHRW010000097.1 coordinate 3,677, forward strand.
TCCAATATTCTTTTGACCAAAGATTTTGATGGAATGGCTGTTAAAATAAACCTGAAAGGGATGAAGGTCTTGCAATCAGAAGAACAAGCTATTTATATAGAAGCAATGGCTGGTGAAGTATGGCATGATTTTGTAGAATTTTGTGTTCAAAACAATTGGGGTGGAGTCGAAAACTTATCCTTGATTCCGGGTTGTGTAGGCGCAGCACCCATGCAAAATATTGGCGCATATGGCGCAGAGATCAAATCAGTTTTTCATTCATTAACCGCAGTTGAAATTGCAAGCGGAGAACTCGTTACATTTACCAATGAACAATGCGAATTTGGTTACAGAGAAAGTGTTTTTAAGAATAAACACAAAGGCAAATACATCATTGTTTCAGTTACCTTTAAATTAAACAAACAGCCAAACTTGAACTACAGCTATGGAGCCATTCAAGATGTGCTACAAAAGGCAGGCATTACAGATCCAAGTATTCAAGATGTGAGCAAAGCCGTAATAGAAATTAGAAAAAGTAAACTCCCCGACCCTTCTGTTTTAGGAAATGCAGGAAGCTTTTTTAAGAACCCCGAAATTGCACTCGAATCTTACAACCAAATTAAAATACAATACCCTGATATGCCGGGCTACCCAACAAGTCAAAACCAAGTAAAAGTACCAGCAGGTTGGCTCATTGAACAATGCGAATGGAAAGGTAAAATTGTAGGAAATACCGGAGCTCACAAAAACCAAGCCCTTGTATTGGTAAATTATGGAGCGGCAAATGGAAATGAGGTATTGGATTTGGCCAAACAAATTCAAGATTCTGTATTTCAAAAATTCAATATTCATATACAAGCTGAGGTGAATATCATTGAATAATCCCTTGCCAATTTGGTGCATTCATTCACGAGCAGCATATTTGTGGCTATAAATGGCAAGAAAGAAGAAAGAACCTAAATTTTATCCTTCCCTAGAAATTACCAATGCGGGAAGTGAAGGAAAATGCATAGCACGTGTAAACGGTAAAGTTATATTGGTGGAAAGGGCTGTTCCTGGAGACATAGCCGATGTCAAAACTACCTATCAAAAACACAAGTACGAAGAAGGACACATAGAAACCTTGGTTCAGGCTTCTGCAGACAGGACTGAAACCTTTTGCGAGCATGTTCAAGTTTGTGGCGGTTGCAAATGGCAACAAATGAGTTACCCTGCCCAATTAAAATACAAACAACAACAGGTAGTGGATGCCTTTCAGAGAATTGGTAAATTTGATTTTCCAGAACCAGACCCAATTATTGGATCAGAGAAAATACATTTTTATAGAAACAAACTGGAATTTTCATTTACCCATAAAAAATGGCTTACGCAGGTTCAAGACAAAGAGTCTATGGCAGACCATGAGCATCCTGGACTTGGCTTCCATATACCTGGCCGTTTTGACAAAGTATTTGATGTGCAAAAATGTTGGCTGATGGACGACTTAAACAATGCCATTAGAAACGAAATCAGAGCCTATGCCATTTCAAATGAACTCAGTTTTTTTGACTTGTATAACCAAAACGGATTTTTAAGAACATTTACCATTAGAAACAATTCAAAAAACCAATGGATGTTGATTGTTTCATTTGGATACGACGATGCTCAACTGAGAAATGGCTTATTGATGCATTTGGCGGAAAAATTTTCAAACATCAGCGCATTGCTATATGTAATCAATGACAAACGAAACGATACCATTTTTGATTTACCGATACATGTATTCAAAGGAGATGATTTTTTAATTGAAAGTTTAGAAGGTATACAGTTTAAAATTGGCCCTAAATCATTCTTTCAAACCAATACCCAACAAACCTTAAACCTCTACGGTAAAGCCAGAGAATTCGCAAACCTAACTGGAAACGAAATTGTTTATGATCTGTATACAGGCGTAGGTACCATTGCCTTGTTTATGGCGCAATCAGCTCAAAAAATAATTGGCATTGAATATGTTCCCCAAGCCATTGAAGATGCAAAAGTGAATGCCGAATTGAACCAAATTACACATGCCCATTTTTACGCAGGCGACATGAAAGATTGCTTATCTGATGAACTCATTCAATTGCATGGCAAACCCGATGTAGTTATTACAGATCCACCAAGAGCAGGAATGCATGCCGATGTTTGCAAAAAATTGCTTGAACTCAAAGCCCCTAAAATTGTTTACATTAGTTGTAATCCTGCAACGCAAGCCAGAGACATTGCATTATTAAATGAAATGTACAAGGTTACCAAAGTTCAAGCAGTAGACATGTTCCCACATACCCACCATGTAGAAAGCATTGCATTATTAGAATTAAGATAAATGGACCAGCAACAAATCTTCAATAAACTATTAGATAGCCTTCAAGATGATTTGGCATTTTATGCTCCTATGATCAAGGAGGTAGCCATTGAAATGATGAAGGAGAAATTTACCGCTTATCCTATTTTTATTGCCCATCAACATGAGGTTAAAATTGGCGAGCTCATTTTAGCAAAGGAAGATTTTGCCAGAGATTTTAGCATCAACGCAACCACCCTTGAATCAGTGGTAGAAGCAAAAATAATCTTGCCAGAGAGGAAAGCTGATTTTATTCAAAACTTCCAAAATCCCAAAACAACCATGTGTATTTTATTGGTTTTGGTTTCGGGCGCCCATTTTATATTTGTTCCATATGCCATTAAAGCCAAACCAAAGAATGAATCCAACTAAAATAGCAGTAGTTATCATTCATTGGAACAACAGACATTTGCTCACGCAATTTCTTCCTAGTTTGGTAAATCATATTCCTGAAAATGCTACCATTTATTTGGCAGACAACGCCTCTACAGATGATAGTATTACCTATACCAAACAATACTTTCCAAATATTAAAATCATTGAATTAGACAAAAATTATGGCTATGCAAAAGGCTATAACGAAGCGCTCAAACAAATTGATGCCGATTATTTTGTTTTGCTGAACAACGATGTTGAAGTACGCCCTAAATGGATTGAACGGGTAGTTTCAGAAATGGAGAAAGACCCAGCTATTGCTGCTGCACAACCCAAATTACTTCAATATAAAAACCCTACTACTTTTGAATATGCAGGTGCTGCAGGTGGATATATAGACCAATTGGGATATGTATTTTGCAAAGGCCGACTTTTTGAACAAGCTGAAGTTGACATGGGTCAATACCAACAAACCTCTACCATATTCTGGGCTTCCGGCGCTTGCATGTTTATCAAAAGTGTTGACTTTTTTGAAGCTGGTGGTTTTGATGACGATTTCTTTGCACATATGGAAGAAGTTGATTTGTGCTGGAGACTGCAGCTTCTTGGTAAAAAAATAATTGTAGTACCTCAGGCGGAAGTATTGCATTTGGGGGGAAGCACCTTACAAAAAGCAAGTCCACAAAAAACTTATTTAAATTTCAGGAATTCACTCATCATGCTATTAAAGAATTTACCCAGTAATCAGTTGTGGTGGTTTATTCCATTTAGGTCATTGTTAGATTTAATCAGTTCGGTATTTTTTATTGTCAACGGAGAATTCAAACACAGTTGGGCCATTCACAGAGCGCATGCTCATTTTTTCTTTAGATTAGGCTACTGGTTCAAAAAAAGACATTCCGTTAAAAGAATCAATCACCTGACAAAAAACCCAAATGTGTATCCTGGCAGTATTGTATTTGAACATTTTATAAAGAAGAGAAATACTTACCGCGCACTCAAACACTGGCAGTCAAAAAAC
>CANHRW010000098.1 GCA_947462865.1 Bacteroidota bacterium
GGCTGATGTTTGGTCGGTTAACAAATCAGGTACAATGTTTCTTTCTATGAGTCTTTCCAACAAATCTACCACATTGCAAACCACTCCAATAGACAAGCGTTTTCCTGAAGCTTTGGCCTCTAAAGCCATGTCAATGGCTTGGTCTATGTTTCTACTCATTACATCTAAGTAGCGAGTTTCTAAACGTTTTTTAATTCTCCACTCTACCATTTCGGCAGCCAAACATACCCCATCACACATGGTAACTGCTAAAGGTTGTGCACCACCCATACCACCTAACCCTGCAGTTACGGTAAGTGTACCTTTTAAGCTGCCACCAAAATGTTGTCTGGCAGCTTCTGCAAAAGTTTCGTAGGTCCCCTGAACAATACCCTGAGATCCTATGTAAATCCAACTTCCAGCAGTCATTTGGCCGTACATCATTAACCCTTTTTTGTCTAATTCATGAAAAGTTTCCCAATTAGCCCATTTAGGAACCAACATAGAATTCGAAATAATGACTCTTGGTGCATCTTTGTGAGTTGGAAGAATGCCAACTGGTTTACCAGATTGTATCAACAATGTTTCGTCATCTTCAAGGTCTTGTAAAGCTTTGACAATTAAATCAAAACTTTCCCAATTGCGGGCAGCTTTTCCAATTCCACCGTATACAATTAACTCTTCAGGGCGCTCAGCTACTTCTGGGTCTAGGTTATTGTGAAGCATACGCAATGCTGCTTCTTGAACCCATCCTTTGCAACTTAATGTATTGCCTTTTGCGGCGTATATTTCTCTGCTCATTTGATAAAATTTTGGACGAAAATAATTCTTTTTTCTATGGATAAAACCTAAAAGCGCTCGTACGGTTTTAAATGTTGTTATATTTGTAGCGCTGAACCATTTTAACAAACATATTGCCCTATTGTTTTTGTGCTTGTTTGGAGTAACACTAGTTCCTTACAACGCTTTGCATCCGCATGAGCACGATGAACACGTAGCAGCTATGTATAGTGTGTACAAGTCTGTTCAGCACCACTGCGAATTAGATGAATATGCTTGCCAGGTTTCTCTATTACACCCCTGTGAGCACAAAACCCATATTGCCCAAACCCATCCCGATTGTTTTTCTTGCACTTTTCATTTCATAAAAATCTATCAACATACGGCTTTGCTGGTTCAAAATCTTTTGGTTCAGCAAGTCAATGTTTTTAAACATACAAATCCCAACTGTGGCAGCATTCATCAGCCTGCAGAATCTAATAGAGGTCCGCCTAACAGCTGCATTTTTACAGCTTAAATTAGTATTCACATTTAGTTAAATATTCAGTTTTGAAACCAATTCGTTTCAAGGCTATTTATTACATTTTATTTTTCAGTTTGAACCTAGGTTCCTTTTCGCTAGTACAGGCGCAACAGGAGTATGAACTGCACATAAAAATAGTAGATAGCCTTAGTCAAGAACCCTTGGCTTATGCTTCTGTTAGCTTGGATAAACAAAAGCAACTTTGGCTCAGTAATGAGCAAGGTGTTGTGGTTTTGCCAAAGCTTTTGTCTGGCAATTATGTATTGCATGTTTCTTTTGTGGGCTACCACCACAGCGATATGCTATTGCGCATTCCACAGCAGTTAAGCTATACCATCGAGTTATGCTCTGAGACCTTTCATTTGCATGAGGGCTTGGTTCAAGCCGAAGCCAATAAGGGGGTGTTTAGTGGCAGAAAACAAGACCAACTGTTTGCTCCTGAAATTGACAAAAGGCGTGGACAAAATTTGGCCGAATTGCTCAAAAATATCAACGGAGTAAAAGCCATGAACTCGGCGGGAGGCATTGCTAAACCTGTGATAAGGGGCTTAAGCGGACAAAGAATTGTAACCATGCAAGGCAATTCGCGCATTGAGGGTCAGCAGTGGGGCGACGATCATGGTCCGGAATTAGACCCCTTTATTGCCCACTCTGTTTCTGTAATCAAAGGCGCTGCTGCCGTAGAATTTGGTCCGGAAGCCATGGGCGGGGTAATACGCGTCGACCCAAAACCATGGCGCAGCGAAAAAGGTTTGGAGGGCGCTTTGTATTTGCAAGGATTAAGTAATAACCGACAAGGAGCAGCATCTTTGCGTTTAGCATCTGTGTATGGCAAAAAAATACAACATGGATGGCGCATGCAAGCCACTGCCCGCAAGGCTGGCGATGCCAGAACACCAAGCTATGTGTTAAGCAATACTGGCTTTACAGAGCAGGCCGGAATGTTCCAAACTTTTGTGGGTTCAAAAAAATGGAAATGGGAAAATACCCTCAGCATTTACCAAACCAAACAAGCCATTTTACAAGCGGCTCACTTAGGGAACACATCCGATTTAACCCGTGCTTTGGCGGCCAACAGGCCCTTGGTTGTTTTGCCCTTTAGCTACCAAATAAACAGACCCTTTCAGCAAGTAAAGCATGTGTTGTTTATGAGCGAATTTAGCTACCAACTCAATGCCAATGCTAACCTGCGATTAAGTTACTCGCAGCAAGTAAACGATAGGCAAGAATTTGATGCAGATAGGGTTTACAACCAAGCCTTACAAGGAAGAGCGGCACTAGATTTGGAAATATTGAGCAGGCAGTTAGAGCAGGTAATAGAGAAAAAGTGGGGCGGACATTGGATGCTAAAATCTGGTTTGAGTCAAAGCTTTCAGGAGAATATAACTGCCGGATTGCAGTGGATAATTCCAACTTTTAATTCGGTAAACTTGGCCGCCTTTAGCATGCTAAAATATTACTACGAAAGCGGCAGTTTGAGTATAGGATTAAGGTACGATTATAGGAGATTGGATGTGCCTATCTTTAGAAGATTTGCTAATACGTTCTCTTATGATAAAGACTTTAACGGACTCAATGCTGGGATAACTTTCATGAAACAAACCCAACACAAGTGGCATCACACCTTGAGCTTACAAAGTGCATGGCGACCGCCAGCTTTAAATGAGTTGTATAGCTATGGCTTGCATTATGGCTTGGCTAATTTTGAAATAGGCGATAGTAATTTGGTTCCAGAACGCGCTTGGATGTTGGAGTGGGACGTGAAAAAGAGCTATAAAAATTGGCAAATAGAGGGCAGCATGTATGCGCAGCTGTTTGACAATTATATCTATAAAAGACCTTTATCTGCTCCAATGTTAACCATACGCGGCACTTTTCCTGCCTTTATGTTTACCCAAACAAGCGCGCTTATTGCGGGCATAGATGCCGTGTTCAGGAATAAACCCGAGTTGGGGTGGCAATGGGAGAGTAGGTTTAGCCAGCTATACGGACAAGATTTGCGTTTGCAAGAAGCCTTGTTTTTAATGCCTGCCAATAGCATGGAACACAATTTGGGTTATGCGTTTAAAGGCTATAAAAAATTGGCTGAACCCTATGCCGAGTTGCGCAGTTTATGGGTAGCAAGGCAACATAGATTTGCACCTCATTTAGACTTTAGAGAGCCGCCAGAGGCATATGCTTTGTTTCAACTGAATATGGGTTTTTCGTATTTGGTACATCCAAAATGGAAAGCTTGGAATATACATGTGACCATCAACAACCTGCTAAATACACATTACCGGGATTATCTAAGCAGGTTTAGGTATTTTACAGATGAACCCGGTGTTAATTTTATTTTACGATTACAAATTCCAATTTAAATTTTTATGAAAAACATTATTAAAAACAACAAATTAAGTTTCTTTACCTTGCTATTAGCAGGTATTTTTATGTTAGGTACAACGGCTTGTTCTAAGCATGATGACCACGATGATCACGACCATGACCACGAAAACGAGTTGATTACAACTGTTAAATTGTATGTAATAGAAACAGGTACTTCCGACACAGTAAGCTATGCTTGGAAACAAGTTGGTGGTCCGGGTACTGCCATTGTGGTAGATTCTATTGGATTAAAACAAGGCAAAGTGTATGAAGTGTTAACAGAGGTGTTAGATGAAAGCAAAACGCCAGCTAAAAACATTACTACAGAGATTCGTAATGCGGCTAATTTTCACCGCTTTGTTTATACTAGTACCCTATCTAGTTTACTATTACAGGTATTAGATTTTGACACACAAACCCCTGCCATGGAGTTGGGCTTACGATTTAGAATTACTACGCCAGATGTAATGGGTTCGGGCAATTTAAAATGTGTGTTAAAACACTATACAAGCTCAGACCCAAAAACCAATGGAATTAATGCAGGCAGCACAGATATTGAAGTGCAGTTTCCTTTAGTTGTTAATTAAGAATGATGAATGACGAGTTATGAGTTATGAATTATGAGGTAAAACCACCTTTTCATTCGCAACTCATAACTCATAATTAAACCTTCTTATACTTTTTAAAAAACGATTAAATCTTTATATTCACCATACCAATGATGGCATGTTGAATGAATCGGTTTCACAGATTGATACCCTCTCAAAATCAAATTTTAAATGAAACAGATGTACATCGATTTTTTGCACCCAAGATTCTGCAATCAGTCAATTTTTCAAATTCATAACCTAGACAATGACAAACAATCGAAACCTTTTGGCTCGGTAGCCTCAGCTTTGGTTTCACCATGTTAAATAACATACAAAGTGTTAATGGGAAAATTCGAATGGTATTGAGTCATTGTGATGACATTCTTCAAACTGACATACCACTATTATATATGGAGAACTTCTAGGTGCAATTGTTGGGGAACAACCTGCATTATTTTTTTCGGGTAGTTACCTGTTCAATCCTTTTTTCGTAGTGTTGCCCTTTAAATATTTTGTTGACATAAATGCCAGGAGTGTGTATTTGATCTGGATCAAGCACTCCTGGTTCAACCAGTTCTTCAACTTCTGCAATGGTAATTTTTCCTGCCATGGCCATCAATGGATTGAAGTTCCTAGAAGTTGCTCTAAAAATAAGGTTGCCATGAGTATCTCCCTTCCAAGCCTTTACTATGGCGAAGTCTGCATCAAAAGCGTATTCCATTAAATATGTTTTACCATTGAATTCGCGGCTTTCTTTTCCAATAGCTACTTCTGTACCCACACCTGCAGGAGTGAAGATAGCAGGCATTCCGTATCCTGCCGCCATGCATCTGGTGGCTAAAGTACCTTGAGGTATCAGTTCAACTTCTAATTCTCCACTGAGTAATTGCCTTTCAAATTCTGCATTTTCACCCACATAAGAAGCAATCATTTTTTTAACTTGTCTGGTTTTTAATAACAAGCCAATTCCAAAATCATCTACACCTGCATTGTTTGAAATACAGGTTAAATTCTGAACACCACTTGCTACTAACGCATCAATACAATTTTCTGGTATGCCACACAATCCAAACCCGCCCAATAAAATAACGGATTGGTCTTTTATGTCTTTAATCGCCTCTTGGGCATTTGCTACTACTTTGTTTAACATATTAGGCTATGATTGCTGATAATTGACTGTCGCAAAGTGCTTGACAAATTGCTTTCATTTTTTCTTTTTCTCCTGTTTTAACGGTTGCTTTGCCTTTATAATGTACAAGTAAAGCGCATTGTTCAGCTTGCAAATAATCATGTTCACACACATCAACCAAACACTGTATAACCCAATCAAAAGTATTCACATCATCGTTTAATAAAATGACTTTTGTTTCATCAGTAGTTTCGTCAATGACATCAACTTCTGGAAACAGCTCCTCTTGAGTTCCGTTTAAATTAGCTGGGTTTAATTGGGCCATTTAAATTAGACAGTTTTGGGTTTGAACGTAAATTTATTTTCAGTACCACTTATCAACCTTTTAATATTGCTGCGGTGCGTATAAATAACCATGATTGCTATACCAATACAAAAATAAATAAAAAGCATTTCGTTTCCATGAATGGCAAATACATACAAAGGGCTAAAAATACAGGTTAACATAGACCCAACAGAAATGTATTTAGTCAACCATACAATGAGTACAAAAGTGAGCATACAACACAATGATACATACCAGCTCATAGCAATTACAACTCCCAATAAAGTTGCAATGCCTTTACCTCCTTTAAAATTTGCAAATACAGGATAAATGTGTCCAACTACAGCCATCATGCCAAACAGCATTTGGTAATTCAATAGGGGAGCTTCAATTTCTAATGGCAACAATTGGGCAACATTTGCTGCTAAAAAGCCTTTTAAACTGTCTAAAAACAGAACAATAAATCCGGTTTTTTTGCCAAGCACTCTCAGTGTATTTGTTGCACCAGCATTTCCACTTCCATGTTCTCTTACGTCAATACCGTAAAACGTTTTGCCTATCCAAACAGAAAATGGTATAGAGCCTAACAAGTATGCTATTAAGCAGCCAATCAATACATAGGTCATCAGTGTTATTTTTTTAGTCCTCTAACATATTTATTTCGATCAGAAATATTTCCAAGTTTAAGCTTGTAATCTTCTTTCTCCTTCGAAATTTTATCAACATTGTTTTTAATGATTTCATTGAATAACAAATCTGAGCTTAGTACGGTCATTAAACCTCTTTGGTATTTAAAATAATACCAACTGCCTTGCGGCGGCTGAATGTAAAAGGTTAATTCGTCACCTCCTCTTTTTTTAACCAATTCAAAGCGTGCTTTGATTCGTCTTTCAATGGGGTATTTGTCTATATTTTTCAGGCCAATTTCCCCATTGTTTATAAAGGCTCTTTTGCTGGTTTCCCATGTTAAAGGTAAATCTGTTATGAAAAAGGTTTTGTGCAATTCATCTAAGTTTTTGCCTCCTAGTTCATCCTCTAAATTTTCATCTAGTTTTTTAAACGTTTTTTCTTCAACCAAGTTAGGAATACTGTATTTGAGTACCCTGTTGTCAAAATAATTTGTAGCATCACCTGCCGTTTGTTCAACCAATGAGTCAACCATTAATTTAATGGCTTGGCTAGGTAATATCATATCCATAACCATACTTAATTTCATGGCAAAGGTTGTATCTGCTAAATTTAAACTCGCATATCCTGCAGCTTTCAAAGAAAACCCTTGTGTTTCCATGCCAAAGTTAAAACGGCCGTCACCATACGCAATTTGTTTTTGTTCGCTCATAGCAAAGAAATTCCCTCTTTTTTCGTTGCCGTATATTTTATCTAAACTCCCAATTCTAAATTCATCTAATTGTTCATAATAAGTAAAAATCCCTTCACATCGGAGTAGTTCTTGGTCAGTAGTATTTCTTTTTCTAGAGAAGAAGGTACTGTATACGTGGGTAGAATCATTCGATACAAAAAAGCCTGTTGAAAGCGTTTGTCTATTTAAATTGGTAATAGGTGGAGTTAAAGGTATGTATATTGAATCA
>CANHRW010000099.1 GCA_947462865.1 Bacteroidota bacterium
AGCAAATGCATCAGTCATTTAATTTCTAAACTTTGGTTTAAATGGTTTGCGTTTAAATGGTTGTTTGAGTTGAGGATTGTAAACTGGTGATTGCCCCAATGCCTCAGGTACAATTCTTTTGGGTATTTCTCTTTCTATTAACTTTTCAATGGCATCGAATCGTTTTTGGTCCTTGTCATTGATAAATGTGATTGCTGTACCTGTGGTATTTGTTCCTCTGGCTGTTCTGCCAATTCTATGTACGTAATCTTCTGGGTCTGGTGGTACATCAAAATTCAATACCAATTCTATGTCATCTACATCAATTCCTCTCGATAAAATATCGGTTCCAATTAACGCATTGAGTTTTTTATTTTTAAAATCATTCATAATTGCTTCCCGTTCTGCTTGTTCTAGGTCGGAATGAAATGATTTACACCTGAGTCCTATTCTTTTTAATTCATGCTGTAAGCTCTTTACCTTCTCTTTTGTTGAGGCAAAAAGTATCATGCTTTCAAATTTATTTTCAGCTAAGAGATGAGCTAAAAGCCCAATTTTTTGACCATCGTAACAGAGGTAGGCTATTTGTTCAATACCTGCTGCAGGTTTTGATATAGCAATATTAATCTGTGATGGATTGTTTAAAATTTTTCCAGTCAGCTGTCTAATTTTTGGTGGCATTGTTGCCGAAAACATCAGTGTTTGTCTATTGTGTGGTAGCTTGTTGATGATTTTAATCAAGTCATCATAAAAGCCCATGTCAAGCATTTTATCGGCTTCATCTAATACCAAATGTTGAAGGCCATCGAATTTAATTTCACCGCTAATTAACTGAGAAATTAACCTACCGGGTGTAGCTACAATAATGTCTGCACCTTTAATGAGTGCTTTTTTTTGCTGCTCATAACTAATGCCATCACCACCTCCGTAAATGGCAGTTGAACTTACATTGACAAAATAGCTAAATCCTTGAAGTTGTTGGTCTATTTGGAGAGCAAGTTCTCGTGTTGGAACCAATATTAGGGTATTGACTCCTTTGTGCTCACTAATGATAATTTTGTTTAAAATAGGCAATAAATAGGCTGCAGTTTTTCCTGTTCCTGTTTGTGCGCAAGCAATTAAATCTTTGTTGTCAAGTATAACCGGTATGGCTTGTTCTTGAATGGGAGTGGGTTGATTAAAGCCCATCGCGTCTAGCCCATCTAGGAGCTCGTATTCTAAGTAGAAATCGTCAAATGTCAAATTGCTTTGGATTGAATAAGTAAGTGTGATTCAAATGTACCGAAATTATTGCGTAATCGCTGCATTGAACCAATTTTGGGCTACCAGGTATTCTGCAATCTGTACAGCATTTGTAGCGGCACCTTTTCTAAGGTTATCTGCCACGATCCATAAATTCAGTGCATTTTCCATTGATTCATCTCTTCTAATTCTGCCAACAAATACATCGTCTTTTTGGTGTGATAACAATGGCATCGGATAAATGGCTTTTCCTGGTTCATCTAAAACAGTAATGCCCTTAGTGTTTTTAAGAATATTGGTTATTTCGGTGATATCAAATGCTTTTTCAAATGTAACATTTACACTTTCGCTATGGCCACCAATTGTTGGTATTCTAACGCAGGTAGCTGTTAATGCAATAGAATTGTCTTGCATGATTTTTTTGGTTTCATTCACCATCTTCATTTCTTCTTTGGTGTATGCATTTGGCATGAAAACATCTATTTGTGGAATCACATTTTGGTCAATAGGGTATGCATAGGCCATTTCTCCTTTGATTCCATTTCTCTCGTTTTCCATTTGTTGAACCGCTTTGATTCCAGTTCCGGTTACACTCTGATAAGTACTAACTACAATGCGTTTAATTTGGTATTTCAAATGCAATGGGTATAGCGCCAAAACCATTTGAATGGTTGAACAATTTGGATTGGCAATGATTTTATCATGCGCGCTCAACAATGATGCATTGATTTCAGGTACGATTAGCTTTTTGTCAGGGTCCATTCTCCAAGCCGAGGAATTGTCTATCACATAACAGTTGACTGCTGCAAATTGGGGAGCCCATTCCAAAGAAGTTGATCCTCCAGCAGAAAACAAAGCAATATTGGGTTTGGCATTGATGGCAGTTTGCATGCTCACAATGGCTATTTGTTTTCCTTTGAATAGAATGGTTTTGCCAACTGATTTTTCAGAGGCAACTGGAATCAATGTGTCAATTGGGAAATTTCTTTCTTCAAGTAGTTTCAACATGACGCTTCCTACTAAACCTGTAGCACCTACAACTGCAACTTTCATTCTTTTTTTGATGCGAAATTAATGCATCAGTTGCAAACATAAAATAGATTGTAACTTAAAAGTTTAAAACAAGTTATATGTTGAATAGAATAAAAATTTTAAGTCTTTTGTGTTTACTTTTTATGTTTCAAAACCTTACAAGTGCTCAGGTTTTTGAGCATTTTAATCAATCAATTAACCAATTAAAACATAAATGGAATTTTACAGATTCTTGTTTTTGGGTAAACCCTAAAAGTCAGTTGCAATCAAATGTAAAAGCAAAAAATGTATCTGAAATAACTGCAAATGTTTTGGTTACTAATACTGGCTCAACACTGGCTTGGAGTAGTTATGTTTCATTCGAATTCAACCCAAGTCTACAAAACCAGATTCGTTTTTATTTGTATGCAGATTCAGTCAATCTTAGTCAGTCTTCAAAAGCTTTGTATTTACAATTTGGTGGAATCAATGGGGCTGATGATGTGTTTGAACTCATACAGGTTCAAGGTATTTCCAAGCAAATTTTAGCAGCCAGTGTGCCGGGTTTACTTAGACAATCTAGCAGTCAATTTCGTTTCAAGTGTTTCATTGATTCCAACCAATTATTAAGCTTCCAAATAGATACAGGTTTGTCTGTTGATGTTCCTATTTTTTCTGTACCTGCACCACCTGTACCTGTTCAATTCTTCACGGGTTATTGGTTTAAGTTTACATCAAGCTATGCTGCTAGTTTTATTGCAGATGATTTTTATTTTGGAGCTACAAAACCAAACATACCAAGCGTAGAATTGGTTCATGCCAAACCAATTAATGACAGTTGTTTGCAATTTATTTGGAATGGAAGCATTGATACAACAGACTTTATCAATAAACATTTTTGTAATTTTGAAAGCCATTTGAATTATCAATTTACTGCCAATCAGGATACACTTTTTGTTTATTTTAGACAACCCCTTTCAAAGTTTGGATCCTATGAATTTTGTCTTAAGCCATTGTATTCAGTACAAGGTGCTACAATACCTGATACTTGTTTCATTTGGAATCAGTATGAACCAATATCGTCTGATATAATTTTTTCTGAATTAATGATTGATCCAGACCCTATTATTGGACTTCCCAATGCAGAATTTATTGAATTGTACAACCAATCAGAATACATTTTGAATTTGAGTGGTTTTAGTATCACCGATAAGCAAACGGTTTCTGAGCTAGGAAATTATTATTTAAAACCTCAGGATTTTGTTGTGCTTTGCGCTTGCAAAGACAGCCCCTTGTTTTCAAACATTCCAAAACTTTGTGTAGCTAGTTTGCCAAGTTTAAACAACCTTTCAGATACCCTGCAACTCTTCAGTAAGCAGGGTTTACTCATCAATCAAATAATGTACAATACCAATTGGTACCATAGTGATCCTATTCCAAATGGTGGTAGGAGTTTGTGCTTAAGAAGCTCCAATGGCAATTGTATGCCAATAGAAAATTGGCAAGCTTCTTCAGATTCATCTGGTGGCAGCCCTGGCAGGCCAGGTATGGATTGGAATACTTATACAGACGTTATTAAAATCAGTTTAAAACAATTTACGGCCATAGATTCGAGCCATGTATTATTGGTCTTTAATAAAACTGTTTTATCAATTGATTTAAAGTGTTTGGGATTGGAAGCAATTTTAAAATGGCAATCACTGCATGCTGATAGTTTTGTATTTGAATTAAGCCCATTTCAAAATTTCCAACAGCAAACCTTTCAATTGAGTCATACATGTGCATGCAATAACAATTGTTTAGACACCGTTTTCAATTATTATTTTGTTCCTATTAATACCGCAAAATACAATGATTTGGTATTTTCAGAATTGCTATTTGAACCATCTGATCATTCAGGTACACCTGCGTTTATTGAAATATTTAACAAGAGTAAATACCGTTTTAATTTATCGGATTACAAATTATGCAATGGCAATCAATGTATAGATTTACCTTCATTTGATTTGTATCCAGATAGCTTTGTTGTGATTGCAAAATCAAAGTTGATGAATGTGTACAATCAATTGAATTTATCTAAATTATTTTCTTTGAACTTAATCGACACATTGCTCATCAGGAATAAACAAAATTTGTTGGTTGCATTTTTGCCGTATAGTCAAAAATATTATCATGACTTGTTTAAACAAAATCAGAAAGGGTGGTCTGTCGAGTGTTTAAATTTGAATATGCCGTGCATGGGTTTAGAAAATTGGCATGCAAGTATTCATGAGAATAAACATACTGCAGGGGTTTTAAATAGTATTGGCCATAACCATACAGATACCATTCCACCCAAATTACTTCAGCTGTATCCAATCAATGCTTCTCAGTTATTACTTAGATTCAACGAACCCATAGATTCAAGTTATTTGGATCAACATGTGCAGATACAGCCCGCGGGCAATCCATTCAATTGGCATTTTGTAAATAACAACCAAACTGTATTGTTAGTATTGAATGCTCATTTACAGCAACAGGTGAACTATGAACTGCGCATCAATCAACTTCCAGATTGTGTTGGTAATTTACATGTTACAACCCTTTTACCATTTGCTTTACCTGAAAAGATTGATTCAGGCAATTTATGCATCAATGAGGTTTTGTTTGATCCAGTTACTGGTGCATCAGATTTTATTGAAATTTATAATAACAGTTCCAAATACCTCGATTTAAAATCAGTTTACATTGGTCTCAAATCAAGCCAAGAAGATCAATACCAATCAATATGTTCAATTGCACCTAATGGCTATTTAATGTCACCATTAGACTATGTTGCCATCAGTCAATTAGATCAGTCTACTTATTTTAATGAGGTTAATTTTAGCAAACAAATTTTAGTGAATTTGCCAAATTTATCTAATGATGGCGGTTGGCTTGAATTACTTGCAACTGATCAAACTATACTTGATGCCATGCCTTTCAATCAACAAATGCATTTTCAACTTTTGCCAACTTTTGAAGGCGTGAGTTTAGAGCGTTTATCTTCTAAATTGTCTGGAAAGTTACCTGAAAATTGGCATTCAGCATCGGCTCAACAACATTTTGGTACGCCCACTAGAGTGAATTCTATGCAAATGGATCATTTGATTAATAGTAACCAATTGAGTGTACTTCCCGAAGTGTTTTCTCCTGACAATGATGGGTTCCAAGATGTGGTTCAAATAGCATACCTGTTCAATCATTTAGAAAATTTCTCTACACTCACCATTTACAACAGGTATGGTCTACCTGTTAAAGATTTTGCAAATGCCTATTGGGGTGGCAATCAAGGTAAATGGATTTGGGATGGATTAGACAATGATAACAACTCACTACCCGAAGGTTTTTATGTGG
The DNA here is from genome assembly GCA_947462865.1 of Bacteroidota bacterium. Lineage (GTDB taxonomy): Bacteria > Bacteroidota > Bacteroidia > UKL13-3 > UKL13-3 > CAISCU01. The sequence continues at coordinate 5,608 of CANHRW010000099.1, forward strand.
TTAAATTAACCATTTTTATGCCCGATGGCACAGTTGATACGTTAAGAAAGTCAATCGTTTTAACATGTAGGGAGCGGAATTAAAACTTTCTTTGTATACTTAGTTTTAAAACTTGTAAAAAGAATACAAACAAACAAATTCCGTGTATGAATACTGCATTTTTTCCATAAAAAGAAACATATGAAGCCATGTTTACTTGTGCTTCTATTGAAGTTGGTACCCACCATTCTGTTTGTTGTTTTATTTCACCTTCATCGTCTATAAATGCACTGATTCCGGTATTAGCACACCTTACAATTGGTGTTCTGTTTTCAATGGCTCTTAGTTGGGCATATTTTAAGTGTTGTTGGTAGCCTGGAGTATCTCCCCACCAACCATCATTGGTCATGATACAATACAAATCGGCTCCTTTCAGTTTATAAGAACTGAAAAAGTCAGGAAAGACACTTTCATAACAAATAACCGGTGCAATTTTAAAGTGGTGTTTGGTGTCAAATACTTTAGATTCACCATCTGATCCCAAACTACCAGAGGTGCCTCCCAAATCAATGGCAAGGTCTTCTAAAAATCCAAATAAAAATGGATATGGCATGCGCTCTACACCCGGCACCATTTTGTTTTTGTGATAAACTTGAATGGTTTTTTGCTCATCTATTAACAAGGCTGTATTGTAGGCATCTATGCATTGTTGTACACTCGGATAAAATCTTGCTGTAATTGGTTTTTTTGGGTCATTTGGATAGAATGTTCTATACGTATCTGCACCAGTTAACAAGACAAGTCCTGGGTGTTTTGAAATAAATTGTTTGCAAGATTTTATCAATAGATCATGCTCCAAATCTTGTTCATACAACCCACCCAATAAGGCTGTTTCAGGAAATACAAGTAATTGGGTTTTGGCATTTATTTTTCGTTCTGCCAATTCAAACATTCTATTTAATTGTTCTTGGTAGCCTAGTCCGCTGAATTTTTCAGAATAGGGGTCAATATTGGGTTGTACAATTAAAATAGTTGCTGTTTTTTCAGGGTAATTTTTTTTGTACTCTTTAAAATTTTGCAAGATGAAATAAGAACCCAGAATAGGACAAAATACATAGATGAACAGTATATGAAACAAGCGCATTTCTTTGCCAATGAAATTTCCTTCTTGGCAGCTTAAATACCAATTGAATAATTTGATATTGACAATTAAAATCAAAAAACTACCACCTAATACGCCAGTATATTCATACCATTGAACACCTTGGGTGAATGAACTAAATACATTTCCTAATATGAGCCAAGGGAAAGCAAGGTCCCAATTAAATTGCAAAATTTCCATAGCTAACCATGCAAATACAAAAAGGGTATAGTTGGCTTGTTTGTTTTTTCTTGCAGATACATGTAACAATAACAATGGCATTACCATAGGTAGGCTATTGATCAATACAGCTGCAACAGCCCCTCCATTACTCGCATTCCATATCCACCAGGTTGTTCCTACATTCCATAGAATAAAGGCCAACCAGCTAAATAAAAACATATCCAATGAGCTTCCATTGGTTTGGCTTCTGCATTCTTTTTCTAAATACAACAAAGGAATAAACCCAAAATAGGCCAATGGGAATAGCCCAAATGGTTCAAACGAAAACATGAACAGTATTCCACTGAGTAAACTGTAAATGAAAAAGCG
>CANHRW010000100.1 GCA_947462865.1 Bacteroidota bacterium
ATTGAATTCTTCTGTCAATTCGGCTTCAAACAAAAAATGATTGATTTGTTCAACAGGTGCATCTTCAACAATTGTCTCTGGAGCTAACATAGAGATGTCTTGGTCTTGAGGCGTATCAATCACAGCTTCATCTACTGAATTTGGGATGGATACAGGCGCATCTACCTCATTGATTAAAGGCATTACTATTGGTTTTTGAGCTGCTTGAACAGGTTCAATCTCAATTAATTTATTTTCATACTTACCAGATTCAAATCCAGTAGCAACCAATGTAATGGCAATTGATTCACCTAGGTTTTCGTCGTATGAAGTACCTATAATCATCTCTGCTTTATTACCACTTTCTTCTTGAATATAATTTGAAATGGCTTCAAACTCATCCATTAGCAATTCATGTGCACCTTTAGCAGAGCTGATATTGAGTAGGATGTTTTTGGCACCCAATATTTTGTTGTCATTTAACAATGGTGAATTTAAAGCTGCTTTTACTGCTTCAATTGCACGGTCTTGTCCAGAAGCAGTAGCAGATCCCATTAATGCTACACCACTTGATTTCATGACTGTTTTAACGTCTTCAAAATCTACGTTAATTTCACCTGGATAGGTAATCACTTCTGCTATACCTTTAGCCGCTGTATTGAGTATTTCATTTGCTTGAGAAAAGGCTTGACTCATTGGCAAATTTCCATACATTTCTTTTATTTTGTTGTTATTAATCACTAACAGGCAATCAACTGATTTCTTTAGTGCTTCAATGCCTTCTTCAGCAAAACTAATTCTTTTTTTGCCTTCAAAAGAAAATGGTGTGGTTACAATACCAACCGTTAAAATATCTAAATCACGGGCAATTTTTGCGATGATTGGAGCAGCACCAGTACCCGTTCCTCCACCCATACCAGCTGTAATAAAAAGCATTTTGGTATTTACACCTAAGGTTTCTATAATGTCTTCAACAGCCTCCATGGCCGACTGTTTCCCTACCTCAGGGTTTGCACCTGCACCAAGCCCGTTTGTTAAGCTAGCCCCTAATTGAATTTTATTGGCAATAGGGCTGGCTTCAAGCACTTGCAAATCTGTATTACAGATAATAAAATCTACCCCTTTAATGCCTTGTGAAAACATGTAATTAACAGCATTACCTCCACCACCACCTACACCAATTACTTTTATAATTGATGAGCGTTCTCTTGGCATATTGAATTTGATTGAACTTTCCATGGTTATAGCTATTTAGCCCTCAATGATTAATTAATAGTCTTGTAAATTGTCGTTGCTTTCAAACAGGTGCTTTTTGCCGTTTTCAATGATTTTCTGAAAAAAGCTGATAGCAGGATTTTTTGATTTTTCTGTTTCGATTGACGGTTCTTCAACGGCTTGTTCGTTATGGTCTACTGATTTTAAACCTTTCATCATTAAACCTACACCAGTTGCATACATAGGGCTTTTGATTTCTTCTAGGAATGCTGTTTTACCCAAATGTTCATTGGCATAACCAATGCGCGTATCAATTCCGGTTACAAATTCAACCAATTTATCGAGGTGTTTCAATTGCGAACCACCACCTGTTATAACAATACCAGCATTCAGCTTTTTCTCCAAACCTGAACTTTTGATTTCATACAAAACGGATTCAAATATTTCTTCAACACGGGCTTGTATGACATGTGCCAAATTTTTAACCAAAATTTCTCTTGAAGGCCTTCCTCTTAAACTCGGTAAACTCACTACTTCATTGTCTTTATTTTCACTTGCCAGAGCTGATCCAAATTTAATTTTGAGTAACTCTGCATGTGCGTTCAACACATTGCAACCATCCTCTATGTCTTTGGTAATGATTTGTCCGCCAAATGGAATAACAGCCGTGTGCCTGATGATTCCTTTTTTGAAAATGGCTACATCTGTTGTACCTCCGCCAATGTCAACCAAGCAAACACCCGCATCCATTTCTTCTTGAGACAAAACTGCCTCTGCAGAGGAAAGTGGCTCAAGAATTAAATCTGCAATTTTTAAATTAGCCCTTTCAACACTTCTGGTAATGTTTCTGATGGCATCAACATTTCCTGTAATGATGTTGAAGTTTGAACTTAGCCTCACACCTGACATTCCCACAGGATCTATGACATCACCTATATCGTCTACGGTATATTCTTGGTTTAACACATGAATGATTTCATCGCCAGGAGGTAAAGCTAAATTAAAAGTATCTTTGGTGAGTCTGTCAACATCCTCTTGACTAATTTCAGTATCGCTATTTGGTCTGCTAATAGAATTTTGGTGTTGTAAACTTTTAATATGCTGACCAGCTATACCCACATGCACACTGTTAATTTCTATACGCATGTTTGGACTGTTCTTTAGCAATGACGCTTTGGCTTTTTCTATGGCGTCCATAATAGCCGTTTTGGTACGTTCAATGTTGCGTACCTCTCCTCTGATTACTCCTAAGCTTTCAGATTTACCCATAGCAAGCACTTCTACTTTACCGTGTTCATTGCTTTTGCCTACAATGGCACAAATTTTTGTAGTCCCAATATCGAGACCTACCACAACTTTTAACTCGTTTGACATAACTAAGCCTTATTTTTTTTACAAACTACCTGAGATTTGAACCTCAAATCAATGGTTCCAAAATTGTCCCATCCTATGCGGTTCAAGGCCTCTTTATAAAATACTTTTAATTTTTCAAATTTATCTGACAGGTCTTCTGTACTTCCCAAAACAATCTCAAAATCACCAATTTTAGGAATCAGTACCATTTCATTACCTGCTCTTACAAATATCTGTTCAATGAGTGCCTTTAGAAAAGGGTCGTTATCAACATAAGAGGCTACTTTATAGAGTTCATTTCCTACAAAAGAGTACACTGTATCTTCTTTTTCAAATCGTTCAAAAACATTCCCATTTGCAAACAAAACCCTGTGCACATATTGATCACATAATGGGAATTTAACCCCATTTTGGTCTATATAAAATTGCATCCCATCGTAGCGTTCTACCCTCATAATTGGAATTCTTTGTTGCAACTCAATTGACAGTTTGCCTTCTATGTTTGCATATACTTGAGCAGTTTGTACAAATGGAATTTGAGTTAAACGCTGTTCCATTTGTTGAATATTGAGCTTAGAAAGTGGGGTTCCTACTAAACATTTTCCTTTTTGGGCTTTTTTAGAGACAAAATCAATCACCTGTTGTTGATTGACAAATTTGAGCTCCTGTGGCAAAATTTGCACATCCACTTGGCTGCATTTTTGGACAGCTTCTTTCTTAAAACCAAACCAATAAGCATAAACAAAAACAACAAAGAGGCATACCCATAAAAAGATATAGCACAATTGCTTTATTTTTAAAATGGTATGTGGCTGGAATTTAAACACTGGCTAACAATCCTTTTTGTATGGGTTCAATTAACGTATCAATATCTCCTGCACCTAACAAAACAAATAAGCTTGGCCTGTTCAAAACAACTTGCTTTACCAGCACTTCTTTAGAGAGTAACTGCTTGTGTGCAATAGTGACTGCATCAAGTAAAAGTTGTGAGCTAACTCCAGGTATTGGCAACTCTCTGGCCGGATAAATGTCTAACAAATAAAGCTGATCAGCTTTAGACAATGCTTTGGCAAATTCAGGCATAAAATCGCGGGTTCTACTAAACAAATGCGGCTGAAAAGCTACATGCATTTGGTGTGCAGGATACATGGTTTTTACTGAACTCAGTATGGCTTTAATTTCTTCTGGATGGTGTGCATAATCATCAATGAAAATAATGTCATCTTGTTTGATGATGTATTCGAACCTTCTTTTTACCCCCTTAAATGAGGCCAGTGCCTGACGTAATTCTTGTTCCGTAATTCCGCATTTTAAAGCAATAGCTGAGGCCGCAATGGCATTTTCAATATTGTGTAAACCTGGAATACCCAGTGATAAATCTTTGATTACAGTCCCGAAATAATTTAAATCAAATAAATTTTGGTCTCCATTAATACGCACATTCAAAGCAAACACATTTGCATCTGGAGAAAAACCATAGGTATAAAATGGCCTGTCTAATTCAGCTGTAATTTCTAAACCATGCTTGATAAATAAAGTTCCATTTGCATGTACTTGATTGGCATAAGCTATAAAGGAAGACTTAAAAGCAGCATGTTCACCATATATATCTAAATGATCGGCATCGGTCGAGGTAATGACTGCCATTTGCGGAAATAGGGTTAGAAAAGACCTGTCAAATTCGTCTGCCTCAACCACCAATAAACCTTCCGTATTTGATTTTTTTGGAAGTATTAAATTGTTCTGATAATTAACAGATATGCCGCCTAAAAAAGCTGCACAATCTAAATGACTTTGCTTGAGCAAATGTGCCAATAGCGTTGAGGTAGTTGTTTTGCCATGTGTTCCAGCAATTCCAATGGTATTAAATGATTTACTTAATAGGCCAAGCACCTCTGAACGTTTTACTATTTGAAATCCATTTTCTTGGAGCCATTTCCATTCTTGGTGATCTATAGGAATAGCTGGCGTTAATACAACCAATGTGTGAGCTATTGGTAAGTCAAGTGAACTGACCAATTGTGGGTTATCCTCAAAATGTATTTGAACCCCCTCCTCTATGAGTTGATTTGTAAGAGGTGTTGGTGTTTTGTCATAGCCGTAAACTTGTATCCCCAAATGGTTAAAATAACGTGCAATGGCACTCATTCCTATACCACCTATTCCAAGAAAATATGCTTTTTGTATTTGGCTAATTGACTGCATGTGTATTCACTAATTGAAGAGCTTCTTTAGAAATGTGTTGGGCTGCATTTGGCATGGCAAATGTTGCAATTTGTTTTGCTAATAGTGCTTGTTTATTGAGGTCTGACAACAATGCCAAAACAGTTGAAACGAGTTCTTGATTGGCATTGGCATCTTTTACCATTAAAGCTGCATTTTCATTGACCAATGCCAACGCATTTTTGGTTTGATGGTCTTCTGCTACATTCGGAGATGGAACCAAAATCAACGGTTTTGCAACTATCGCAATTTCTGCTATTGACAAAGCTCCTGCTCTTGATACAACAATATCGGATATGGCATAGGCCAAATCCATTTCATAAATAAAATTTCTAACGACCAAATTGGGGTGATTCAACTGATCGGCATCTGGGAAATTGTTTCCCTTTTGCCAAATAAGGTTGTACCCTGCATTGATTATTTGCTCCCATGCACCATAGAGCGTTTTGTTGATGGTTCGCGCACCTAAACTACCACCTATTACCAATACAGTTTTTTTATGAGGGTCTAATTGAAAGAATGTTTCTGCTGCTATTCTTTTTGTATGTGCATTTAAAATATCTGACCTAACAGGATTTCCTGTTAATACTATTTTTGATGCAGGAAAAAATCGATCCATTTGCGGGTAAGCAACAGCCACTTTCCTTGCTTTATTTTTTAACAACTTATTGGTAATACCTGCATACGAATTCTGTTCGTGAATCATTACAGGTATACCCCTCATCCATGCAGCAAACATCATTGCCCCACTGGCATAACCACCAAAACCTATTGCCAAATCGGGCTTGAATTTTCCTATTAATAGCCATGATTTTAAAACTGACGAAAGCACCTTTATCGGGAACAAGATATTTTTAAGACTCAAGCTCCTTTGTAAGCCACTGATCCATAGTCCAACAATGGGATAGCCAGCTTTAGGAACTTTTTCCATCTCCATCCTGTCTTTAGCTCCTACAAATAAAAAGTCAACTTCACCATTTAATTCTTTTTCAATGGCCTGAGCAACTGCTATAGCTGGATAAATATGCCCGCCTGTTCCTCCTCCGCTGATAATGATTCGTAGTTTCTCTTTCATACAAATACTATTTATTTTTTTCGGACAAGGCTTGCTCTTCTTCAACATATCTGCTTACACTCATGATCATACCAAATGCTAAACTGGTTATAACTATTGAAGTACCACCTTTACTGATTAAAGGCAATGTAAGACCCGTTACTGGGAATAAATTAACTGCCACCGCCATATTGATGATGGCTTGCATTACCAAAGCAAAAGACAATCCAATGGCTACCAATGCACCAAAAGCTTTTGGGCTTTTCACAATGATTCTAAATGCCCTGTACATAAAAAAGAGGTACAGAAACAAAATGGCAATACCACCAAACATCCCATACTCTTCAATGATGATTGCATAAATAAAGTCAGAATAGGCTTCAGGTAAAAAATTTCTTTCTGTACTTTGACCAGGTCCTTTTCCCCAAAACCCTCCATTTGCTATGGCAATTTTTGCATGGTCATTTTGATAAGTAACATCTGCATCATTGTTAGGCTTTGAGTAATTTTCTATGCGGTGTTTCCAAGTTAAAAAACGGCCCATAGGTTTGAGGTATTTATCGGGTGTTTTAAACACAATAAACCCAAGCATTACGATTACAATGAGAACTGGTATAAGTACAAAAGAAATGTGCTTGATACTGACCCTGCCAATAAACATTATTACGAAACAAGTGGCAGCCAAAACCAAAGCCGTTGACAAATTATTTGGGGCAATTAACATACAAGTGATGCCCACATGAATTAAAATAGGGAAAAATCCTTTTTTAAAATCTTTGATATCATCTTGCCTTTTTGCCAATTCACTTGCTATGAACAAAATCAAGGCTACTTTGGCTACTTCAGATGTTTGAAAAGTAATGCCTATAAAAGGAATGGTTAACCATCGCTGTGCATCGTTAATTTCGGAGCCAACAAATAACGTTAAAAACAATAATGCATATGAAATATAGAGCACCAACTTTGCCACTTTCATAAACATTTTATAATGAATGCTATGAATGTATAGCATGACATAGCCCCCAATTAACAAATAGGCCAGTTGTTGAAATAGAAAAAGTTCGGCACTTCCACCATGCTTTGCATAAGCCAAGGCTCCTGTTGAACTATACACAGCCAAGAGCCCCCATAAAGAGAGAATGGCAATGATAATCCACATAAACGGATCACCTTTGGGTTTAATTCGGTCCCAATTGAGTAGCTTGGCAATCATAGGTTCTTAAATTTGTTTAACAGCAAGTTTAAATTGACGGCCTCTATCTTCGTAGTTCTTAAATAAATCAAAACTTGCACATGCAGGAGAGAGCAAAACTGTTTCACCTGTTTTAGCCATTTTAGAAGCAACATGAACCGCTTCTTGAGCTGAACTGGTATTGATGATTAAATCAACACAGCCGCCAAATGCTTCATGTAATTTTGAATTATCTAAACCCATACATACTAAAAT
>CANHRW010000101.1 GCA_947462865.1 Bacteroidota bacterium
GAAAACCGCAATAACAACAACATTGATTTAGAAACAGGTTTCCCCATTCAAGAAAATTTTAGCTTGTTAGACCATTTCATGAGTCACCTCATAATAAATGGAGAATTGGTATTGACCAAAAACTTTAATTTGAGAATGGGTTACAACCACTTAAAAAGAAGAGAATTGGCGCTCACTGATAGCAAAGGAACAAGTGGCTATACTTGGGGTTTTGGTATTAAAATAAATCGGTTTCAATTGCATTATGGCAGTGGCGCATTTATGGGCGGACAAAACACGAATCATTTCAGTATCATTACCAACTTAGAAGCATTTAAAAAGAAAAAATAGTATTTTGAAAAACATCATCATTGCCATAGACGGATACTCATCATGTGGAAAAAGCACCTTGGCTAAAGATTTAGCCAAAACCATTCAATACCATTATGTAGATACCGGCGCAATGTATAGAGCTGTAACTTTGTATTTGCTCCAAAACCATATAGACATTTACCACCCAGAAATGGTAGAACAAGCATTGCCTGCTATCAGCATCTCTTTTGCATACAATGCCGATACCCAATCTCAAAACACTTTGTTAAATGGCGAAAACATTGAACATGAAATTCGTGTCAATCCTAGAGTGGCAGGCAGTGTTAGTGAAGTAAGTGCCATTAGTGCCGTTAGGCGATTTTTGGTACAACAACAACAAGCCATGGGCCAAAAGAAGGGCATTGTAATGGATGGTAGAGACATTGGAACTGTTGTTTTTCCAGAAGCAGAATTGAAATTATTTGTCACCGCCGATCCACAAGTTAGGGCACAAAGAAGATTGGACGAGCTTGCAGAGAAGGGTCAACAAACAACTTTTGAAGAAGTATTGGCCAATTTAGAAAAACGCGACTCAATGGACAGTTCTCGTACCGACTCACCATTAAAAAAAGCAGCAGATGCCATTGAAATTAACAATTCACAGATGAGCAAAGCCGACCAACTTAAATGGGTACTACAATTGGTTCATGAAAGAACCAATTCTATGGCTTCTTCAATTGAATAAAAATAAATTTCAAAATTGGGTAGAACAACAAACCTGCAATGCTTGCAGAGACCAACCACAATAAAAATGCATACACATGCATTTGATATATAAAATGCAAGGTATGTAACCATCCTGTTTGCCATATAGCTTGAAGCATTGCAAAGTCTATGGGCTTGGCTTGTTCTCCCATCATTTCATTGCCCTTCTGAAAAAAAAAATACATGGCTACCAATTGCAATGGAGTCATTAACCAGCTCAACAATTGAATCAATACCAAATTGAGTTTGAAACGCAAAGCCAAAAAAGTGAGGAGCAAACTAGATACTCCCCAAACAGGAATCAAACCAATTAAAACAGGTAAAATACAAGTCAAAGCCAAATGATGTGGGTCTATTCCTTGCTTTAAAGTATTTCGAATATATTGGAGTTGTTTTTTCAATGCGTGCAAGCTATTATTTTTTACTGAAATCTATTCCAACAAATGTTTAATTTTGGCTCTTAGGCTTTAATTTATATTCATAATGAAAAATCGTTTATTGTTCTATTTATTGACCTGTGTTTATGCCGTTCAGGCCCAGAATTATGCTCAGTTGGTGAATCCATTTATAGGTACTGGAGGGCACGGACATACTTTTCCTGGAGCAACCGCACCTTTTGGCATGGTTCAGTTGAGCCCTGATACCCGCTTAAGCGGTTGGGATGGATGCAGTGGATACCATTATTCAGACTCTGCCATTTATGGCTTTTCGCATACGCACTTAAGCGGAACAGGATGCAGCGATTTTGGCGATGTATTGATCATGCCAACTCAAAAGAAAGCTTCCCAAAAAGAACAATTGTTTGATGCTGAATTTTATAAATCAAACTTTAGTCATGCTTCTGAAAAAGCTTATGCAGGTTTTTATCAGGTATTGCTCAATGACGACCAAATAGCCGTAAAACTAACTGCTAGCGAAAGGGTTGGTTTTCATGAATACCAATTTCAAAAAGCTGGTACTGTCAATGTAATTTTAGACTTATTGCACAGAGATGAATTGATTGATGCCAAACTTACTCAAGTAAATAATACTACCATTACAGGTTTGAGAAGAAGCAAAGCATGGGCCGAAGACCAATGGGTTTATTTTAGAATTGAATTTTCAAAACCATTTAAGAGTACTTTTACAAACCACAAAAACAACAGCAAATTTCCTACGGGAATGGCTTTTGAATTTGATGTAAAAAAGAAAGAAACCATTCAAGTAAAAGTAAGTTTGAGTGCGGTTGACGAAGCTGGTGCAAGCAAAAACATGCAAGCAGAAATTCCTGCTTGGAGTTTTGATAAAACCTTGCAATTAACCACTCAAAAATGGAACAAAGAACTGGGATTGATTCAGGTAGAAGGCAATTCCAAAAGCAATCAACAACTTTTTTATACTGCATTGTACCATTGTTTTATTCAACCCAATATTGCTTCAGATATAGATGGAAGGTACAGAGGCAGAGACTTGCAAATTCACCAAACAGATGGGTTTACATACTATTCTGTTTTTTCTTTATGGGATACTTTCAGAGCTGCACATCCTTTATACAATTTGGTTCAAACAACACGTAGCAACGATTTTATTAGAACCTTTTTACAACAATTTAAGGAGGGTGGCAAATTACCCGTATGGGAATTGGCATCAAACGAAACCAATTGCATGATAGGTTACCACAGTGCTTCTGTAATTGCAGATGCTTGGGCTAAAGGCATTAGAAATTATGACAAACAATTGGTTATTGCAGCCCTTTTACAAAGTGCCAATGCCAACGAAAGAGGAATTGGCGTATACAAGAACAAAGGTTATTTGGCTATTGACGATGAATCAGAATCTGTTTCCAAAACCTTGGAATATGCCTACGACGATTGGTGCATTGCTCAATTTTTAGAAGATGAACTCCAATTGCAGTTTAACAAAAGGGCCGAATCTTGGAAAAATTTATTTGACCCATCAACAGGCAATATGCGACCTAGAAAAAATGGGGGTTGGCTTTATCCTTTCGACCCAAAAGAAGTCAATAACCATTTTACAGAGGCCAATGCATGGCAATACAGTTTTTTTGTACCTCACGACATCAACGGATTAATTGCAAGGCATGGTTCAGCTGAAAAATTCGAACAAAAACTTGACGAACTCTTTAACACAAACAGCCAAACAACAGGAAGAACTCAGGCCGACATTACTGGCTTGATTGGTCAGTATGCTCACGGAAACGAGCCTAGTCATCACATGGCATGGTTGTACAACTACATTGGCAAACCTGCCAAAACTCAAGCAATGGTTAGAAAAATTTTAACCAGCTTATACCAAAATGCTCCTGATGGATTAGCAGGCAACGAAGATTGTGGGCAAATGAGTGCCTGGTATGTATTCAATAGCATGGGCCTCTACCCTGTTTGTCCTGGTAAAACAACTTATGACATAGGCACTCCATTTTTTGATAAAATAACCATCAGAACAGGTGCTTATTCAAGTTTTACCATCAATGCAGCAGGAGCAGCGCAAAAAGCATTTACCCTTACTAAATCATTGAATGGGAATGCATTAAATGGTCAATTCATTGAACATGAAAGCATTTTAAAGGGAGGTCAATTGAATTTTCAACTGCAGGTTTCAGATCCTCAAATACAATATGCGCCAATAGTTTTAGCAAAAACAACTGGTATTTTCCCTGCTCCTATTATACAAGCAACAAAAGAAAGTTTCAAAGATAGTTTGCTTGTTTCTATGGAGAGCCTTGAAATTCCAGCCAGGTTATTTTATAAACTATCGAATGAAAAAACAATGCACCCTTACATAAAACCCTTTTATATTCGTCAAGACATAGAAGTTTCTTGTATAGCTATTGACGAAACCGGAAAAAGAGTAAGTAAAACCGTTGCCAATTTTAAGAAGATTAAAAACAACTGGCAGGTAGTTTCAGAAAGCAAGTACAACTCTCAATATACTGCGGGAGGTGAAGATGGTTTGATTGATGGCATATTTGGATCTACCGATTGGCGCAAAGGCAATTGGCAAGGATTCCAAGGACAAGATTTTGAATGTGTGATTGACCTTAAAAAGGAACAAACTCTCAAAAAAGTGAAAGTAAATACCTTGCAGGATACCAGAAGTTGGATAGTGTTTCCAAGTAAAGTAATTGTAGAATTTAGTTTAGATACCTTTAATTTCAAACCTTTAGGTACTGCGGAAACAAGTATTGGAATAGCGGAATTAAACGTTCAAATTCAAAACTTTCAGGTAAATGCCAATTCAATAGAGAACAAAGCCAGGTATATTCGCATCAAGGCAAATCAGTTTGGAAAACTCCCTGAATGGCATCAAGGAAATGGCAATGATTCATTTATTTTTATAGATGAAATTGAAGTAGAATAGTTCATTTCAAAAAATGGAATAATTCCCAATAAGGGAATATACTGAACCTGTCCTACCAATTGTATATCTAATTAATTCACTGTTTATCTGATACTTAATTACAAAAATGAGTTTTGGCATTGTAAATGTTACATCATTTCAAAACCATAACCATGAAAGTATTTATTAAAGTATTAGGATTGTCTGCCATCATTGGCTTTGGCTTTCCAGCCTGCAAAAAACATGAGATTGCTAAATCTGAAATCAAAGCAGATAAAGGCAGTTTTAAAGACATCAAGGCTCCTGCAGCTTTTAAATGGTCGACCTTAAACACATTGACCTTACAAATGAGCGCCAAGCAAAATGATGCACGCGTATCTACCTTAAAAGTTCTAGATGCTCAAGGAAATGTGTATTTGCAAAAACTTCAGAAAGCCAATCAGGCGTTTGAAAGTACCATTGAAGTACCTGGCCACATTGAGAAACTGAAGGTAAGTTTCTGTGGCAAAATCAAAGAAATCAGCACCCGTTCGGGTAAGGTTAACTTGGATTAAACTTTCATTTGAAAACATTTTTCAAATATCTTATTTGCTTATTTACCTTTTGCATATTGGACACTCGTGCCCATGCAGCAATTGTAAGTAATGGCTTGGTTGCGCGCTACGATGCGGCCAATGCAAGTTCTTACAGCGGCACTGGAAACAGGTTGAACAATTTACAAAATGCGGGGTATGCTACGCTTTATAACAGTCCGAGTTACAATGCGACTGGCACCCCATACCTATCTTTTAATGGCAGCAATCAGTATTTTATGACTGAAAATCTGACGAATTTTTTTCCAGGAACATATGGTTCAAAATCAAATGCCATTTCTGTTTATTTGTGGGTATACCCAACAGATGCAGGAGTTTTAGTTGCAGAACAAGGTCAAACAACATTAGATGGAGGTTGGTATGATGCGCAAATTGAAATTACAAATGTGATTGGAAATTCAGGCACATTGAGGTGTGGCACTTGGTCTGGCTCAGTCATTCAATCTGTAAGCACCACCATCACGCTCAACCAATGGAATTTCATTGGTATCTCGCATACTGGTACAAGCTTAAAAGCATACCTCAATGGGGTCAACTTTGGAACAAGAAATTTTGTGCGATCATCCCCTTTCAACAACAATGCAAACCAGTATTATACATTTGGGGCTGGTACTGCTACCAATATGGGTGATGGCACCTATACCAATGCGCGTTTTGGTCAAATGGGTGTTTATAACACTGCATTGACAGATGCAGAAATGAGGCAAAATTATGAAACAATTGCTGGCCCTTCAATTGCCAGCTCTTTACTCAATTTTAGTGGAGTAACTCAAACTAGTTTTGCCAGTAATTGGACCAATGGAAACGGGCAAGGCAGATTGGTGGTTTGTAGGCCTAGTTCTGCTAGTATTACCATCCCGTCTAATGCTACAAATTACACATCAAATTCAAGCTACGGAAGTGGAACCGCATTGGGAAATGGCTATGTTGTAGGATCTGGAGCCATTTCAAGCCTTACACTTTCTAATTTACAAGCCAATACCAATTATTGTTTAGACATTTTTGAATACAATGGCAGTGTCAGTTCAAGCAATGCTTTATTTTTGAGCAGCAGTTATTTAACTGGATGTAGAACAACCTTAGTAAATACGCCTAGTATTGGTTCAAGCACTTTTAATACAAGCGCTATTTCAAGTAACGCTTGGTCTGGAAATTGGACCACAGGTAACGGTTCCAACAGAATTGTCATTTGCAGACCCAGTGCGGCAAGCCAAACTGCTCCAAATAATTTCAGCAATTATACGACTAACTCAGTGTATGGTTCTGGAAGTACAATTGGCAGCGGCTATGTAGTTGGAACAGGCGCCATCAGTTCAATTGCCATAAGCAATCTGAGTGCGAACACCGCTTATTGCATAGATGTGTATGAGTTCAATGGCAGTATCACTAACAACACAGCCATTTTTGGCAATACTGCTTTGAGTACTTGCAATACCACTTATTTTACAACTCCTAGTGTTGCTCCTAGTAACTTCAATACTGTTTCCATTAGCAGCAATGCATGGTCTGGAAATTGGACCATTGGTAATGGTTCAAACAGAATAGTTATTTGCAGACCTAGTGCTGCAAGCCAAACTGCTCCAAGCAATTTTAGCAATTATACAGCTAACTCAGCGTATGGTTCTGGAAGTACAATTGGCAGTGGTTATGTAGTTGGAGCAGGCGCCATCAATTCAATTGCCATTAGCAACCTCAGTGCCAACACCGCTTATTGCATAGATGTGTATGAGTTCAATGGCAGTAGCAGCACAGCTGTTTTTGGCAATACCGCTTTGAGTGCTTGCAATACCACAAATTACGGTATCCCTTCTACTGGGTCAAGTAATTTAACATTTACAACAGTTACTGATTCAAGCCTTTTTGGTCAATTCAGTTCTGGTGCCGGAACTGGAAGATTGATTGTTTGTAGACCCAGTCATTTGGCTTTAACAAATCCTCAAAACAATACAGTATATGCTGCATCAACTACCTACGGACAGGGATCAACTATTGGTAATGGCTTTGTAATTGGAATAGGAAATTCGGCAAACCTTACTGTATCTGGATTAACAACAAATGCTGCTTATTGTATAGATATTTTTGAATACAACGGAATCATCAATGATGCATCTGCCGTATTCAATACCAACCATGTTTTAACCAATTGCCAAAAAACCAATATGGTATATCCATTTACAGGTGCTTCGGCTTTTACCGTTACTCAAAACAACCCTACTTCTTTGTCTGTTTCTTGGACCAATGGTGATGGAAATGGCAGAATTGTGATGGTTAGC
>CANHRW010000102.1 GCA_947462865.1 Bacteroidota bacterium
ACAAGAAGAAGGGAAATGTGTTTTTACTGGAAAACCATCTTCACAAAGGGTATTATTTGCCAAAGCTTATTGATAAAAAAATATGACTCCTAAAATTGAAAAAGTAAAACAGATTTTACTTGAAAAATCTTCAGTAAAACAATTGGCTTATCGTCAAACCAAAGAAAGCTTTGGGGTATTGAGAGAATCAGTCAAACAAATAGCAGTTCAACTGAATCAAGAAGTTGCCAAAACTGACCCATCTGTTGAAATTAAATATTACGAGAAATCTGATTATGAGTTTCATTTGAAATTTTCAGGTGATACATTGGTATTTATGATGCATACCAATGTATTTGACTTTGACTCTATGCATTTTATTCACCAAACTCCTTATGTAAAATCAGACCCATCAAGAGAGTTTTGTGGCATGATCCAAATTTATAATTTCCTGGCAGATTCTATCAAATACAATAGAGAAGGGGATATTGGCTATTTGGTTGGCCGATTGTTTATTAACAAAGACAAACATTTCTTCATAGACGGAAATAGACCATTGTCGTTTATGTTCAGTAATTTTGCAGAGAACCAAATTAGTGAACAAAACACCTCTGATTTGGTGACTGAATGCATGCAATATTGCCTACATTATGATTTAATGGCCCCTCCTATTGAAGCTGTTTTTCACTTATCAGTAGAGCAAAAAAATATCATGAGTTATAGCAGTGGCATACCTACTTCTAAAGCCATGGGATTCAGAATGGAAACTGAAGAAAAATAAATATATCCAATTGTAGTAAACTCCTTTATCGGTCATTTTGACCTCTTTTTTACATTGGCTTGATTCATGCCAATCTTTAGCAGAACTGTCACTTTTTAGACGGCGGAAAGCCCTTTTCTACTAATGCTCTGAAATTCAGCTATAAAAAAGGAAATTTCTTTCCCATTTAAACAAGGTGAATCAGCTAAAAAGATTTAAATTTACACCCTATACGAGAACATAAAGATAGCACAACATGATTGGTAACATTTTCAAAGGTTTAACTAAAATTTTCGGCAGCAAATCGGACAGAGATTTAAAGGAATTATATCCAATGGTAGAACAAATCAATGCGCATTATGCGAAATTGAGCAGTTTAACCGACGACCAACTCAGAAACCTAACATCAGAATTCAAGTCAAAAATTCAAGCGCATTTGAGTACTATTCAAACTGAAATTGATGAACTCAAACACCAAACCAAACAAGAAGATATTGATCTTAACAAAAAGGATGAATTGTTTAAGCAAATAGATCAATTAGAAAAAGATGCCAATGTTGCATTAGAGGTGGTGCTGCTTGAATTACTTCCAGAAGCATTTGCAGTAGTTAAAGAAACAGCGCGCAGATTCAGTGAACAAAAACAATTGGTTGTGAGTGCTACCGAATGGGACAAACAATTGAGTGCCAATACCAGGTCTAAAAAACCAGTTAAAATTACAGGAGAACAAGCCATTTGGGAAAACACTTGGGAAGCAGCAGGTAATACCATTACCTGGAACATGGTACATTATGATGTGCAATTGATTGGTGGAATGGTTCTTCACAAAGGACAAATTTCCGAAATGGCAACTGGAGAAGGAAAAACACTCGTATCTACCTTACCAACATACTTAAATGCGCTGGCCGGAAGAGGCGTTCACATTGTTACAGTGAATGATTATTTAGCACGAAGAGACTGTGAATGGAACGCGCCTATTTTTGAATTTCATGGATTAAGAGTAGACTGTATAGATTACCATCAACCTAATTCAACCGCCAGAAGAAATGCCTATTTGGCTGACATTACTTATGGAACAAATAACGAATTTGGTTTTGATTACCTCAGAGATAACATGGCAAGTAATTTACAAGAATTGGTGCAGCGTAAACACCATTTTGCCATGGTTGATGAGGTAGATTCTGTATTGATTGATGATGCCAGAACCCCTCTCATTATTAGCGGACCAGTTCCTAAAGGAGACGACCAACAATTTCATCAATTAAAACCAAGAATTGAAAAATTGGTAAATGCCCAAAAAACATACATCAATACTGCTTTGGCAGATGCCAAAAAGCTAATTGCTTCTGGGAATGAAAAAGAAGGTGGCTTTAAATTGCTTCAAGCCTTCAGAGGTTTACCTAAAAACAGTTCGTTGATTAAGTTTTTAAGCGAGCCAGGTACCCGTCAATTACTCACCAAAACAGAGAACTTCTACATGCAGGATCAACAAAAAGAAATGCATAAAGTAGATGCCGATTTGTATTTTGTAATCGATGAAAAAATAAATTCAGTAGACTTAACTGAAAAAGGAATTGAACTGATTACTTCATCAGGTGAAGATCAACATTTCTTTATCATTCCTGATGTTGGAAGTTCCATTGCTGAAATTGAAAAAAGCGCGTTAGGAGAAGAGGAAAAAATCAAACACAAGGAACAATTGATGTTAGATTTCTCCATTAAGTCTGAACGCATCCATACGGTGAACCAATTGCTCAAGGCTTATTGCATGTTTGAAAAAGACGTTGAATACATTATTCAAGATGCCAAAGTAAAAATAGTGGATGAACAAACCGGTCGTGTATTAGATGGCAGAAGGTACAGTGATGGTTTACACCAAGCTATTGAAGCAAAAGAAAATGTAAAAGTAGAAGCAGCAACTCAAACATACGCTACTGTTACTTTGCAGAACTTTTTCAGAATGTATCACAAATTAGCCGGTATGACTGGTACTGCAGTAACAGAAGCGGGTGAGTTTTGGGAAATTTATAAATTAGATGTGGTAGAAATTCCAACCAATAGAGCCATATCAAGAAAAGACGAAGAGGATGTTATCTACAAAACTAAACGTGAAAAATTCAACGCAGTAATAGAAGATGTCATTAAATTAACCGAACAAGGCAGGCCAGTATTGGTTGGTACAACTTCAGTTGAAGTATCAGAATTATTGAGTAGAATGCTCAGTATGCGTAAAATAAAACACAATGTATTGAACGCAAAACAACACCAAAGAGAAGCTGAAATTGTAGCAGAAGCTGGGCAAAAAAGTGCAGTTACCATTGCCACAAACATGGCAGGTCGTGGAACTGATATTAAGTTGGGAGAAGGAGTAAGAGAAGTAGGTGGACTTGCCATCATAGGTACCGAAAGACATGAGAGCAGAAGAGTTGATAGACAGCTGAGAGGAAGAGCTGGCCGTCAGGGTGATCCGGGCTCATCCAAATTTTATGTATCTCTTGAAGATGATTTAATGCGTTTATTTGGTTCAGAGAGAATAGCCGGGATTATGGATAGATTGGGAATGAAAGAGGGTGAGAACATTGAACATTCTCTGATTACCAAAAACATTGAACGCGCCCAAAAAAGAGTAGAACAAAATAACTTTGGCATTCGTAAAAGGTTGTTGGAATATGATGATGTGATGAACTCACAAAGAGAAGTCATTTATGCAAAAAGAAGAAATGCACTTTACGGGGACAAATTGCAACTAGACATACAAAATATGTTGGCAGATACCTGTGAAGAGTTGGTTGAAATATTCAGAGAACAAAAAAACTACAAAGAATTTAATTTTGAGTTGTTACGTATTTTTGGTTTGGACACCCAAATTGATGAGACCGAATTTTTTGCACAAAAACATGAAGTATTGGTAGACCGATTGTTTAACGAATTGGTAAATCATTACCACCAGAAAGTGGACGAAATGTCTGCTCTTTCATTCCCTGTTATACAAAATGTTTTCATGAACCAAGGCTCACAATTTGAAAATATTTCGGTTCCAATAACCGACGGATTACACCATATGCAAATTCCAGTTAACTTGAAAAAAGCATATGAAACGCAAGCAAAAGAAATCAATAGAACCTTCGAAAAGTTTGCAAGTTTATATGTAATAGACAACGAATGGAAAGAGCATCTGAGAGAAATGGATGAGTTAAAGCAATCCAGTCAGAACGCAGTATTTGAACAAAAAGATCCATTGTTAATTTACAAACTTGAGTCTTTTAAATTATTCAATAACATGCTTTCGAGTGTAAACAAACAAACATTGGGCATGCTCTACAAAGCATTCATACCAATGGACGACCCAAGCGAGGTAAAGCAAGCAGTAGAAATAAAAAATAACGATGCTGGAAAACTTAAAACATCTAGAACAGATGAGTTGGGTGATGCAAATAGAAGAAACCAAGAAGCGATACAACAAAGCGAAATCCCAAAAGTACAGCAAGTAAAAGGCGTAGTAAAAATTGGCAGAAATGACCCTTGCCCATGTGGAAGCGGGAAAAAATACAAATCGTGTCACGGTAAAGATGAACTAACAAACTAAACAATGAATAACCCTGCAGAAAACAGAGTATTGGCTCAATTAATTGAGCATACTTTGCTTAGACCCGACTGCACAATTGAAGAAATTACCTCATTGTGCGAACAAGCAATTGAACAAAATTTCATTGCGGTTTGTGTACCTCCTTATTTTGTGCAACATGCAAAAAAAATATTGAACAGTTCAACAGTTAAAATTGTAACTGTTGTTGGATTTCCATTTGGTTATAATATTGTCTCTAGCAAAGTAGAAGAAGTAAAAAAAGCAATCAATTCTGGGGCACATGAAATTGATATGGTCATGAACATTGCCGCCTTAAAGAGCAATGACCTTTCTTCACTTCAAAACGATATTCAATCTGTAGTGACTGCTTGTCATTTACAAAATAGAATCTGTAAAGTCATTATAGAAACAGGTAATCTTACTGAAGATGAATTGAAATTGGCTTGTAAAGTTTGCGTGGACTGCGAGGCAGATTATGTAAAAACATCAACTGGATATGGAAAATCAGGTGCTAGTATAGAAGTTGTTAAAATGATGCGTAAAATTTTACCTGCGAGGATTAAAATAAAAGCATCTGGCGGCATTAAAAACAGGAAGTTCGCACAAGAACTTATTGAGGCAGGGGCTAACAGAATAGGCACTTCGGCCGGAATGTCTATATTAGAAGAAGAAGTTTAAGCTTAAAAATAAAATGAGGCACTTTTTAGGTATACTTTGTTTATTAGTGACTATTGGCTCCGCGAAAGCTCAAAAAGGCAGCTTAAAAATTGTCAATGATAGCTACTTAGACAGCTTGATTGAAAAAAACAAAAATCTTAATAAAATAAAAAACTCAATGGATGGTTTTCGCATTCAATTGTTTTCTGGAACCGAGAGAATACATGCAAACCAATTGAAAGCTAAATTTTTAGCAGCCTACCCTCACGTTCCGGCCTACCTCATTTACCAGCAACCTTATTTTAAATTGAGAGTGGGAGATTTCAGAAACAGAATGGAAGCCCAATATCTTTTTTATCATTTAAATCCAGAATTTAATCAGGCAATCATTGTTGCCGATAAAATCAATTTCCCTCAACTCAAATAACATGAAACTTATCACCTACACATACCAAGAAAAAACTTCAGCTGGCATTTTACATGACCAAATTGTTTGGCCTTTTGAAAACATCTCTTCTTCAATTCCGAAAACTATTTTGGCATTGGTTCAAGCAGGTGAAACAGCCATGAATGAACTCAAATCATACTATCAAGAATTAATCTCAGGAAAATTGGATGTGCCTTCAATAGCATTAGAAGCTGTTAAAATTGAAGCTCCTATTCCCAATCCAACTTCATGCAGAGATGGCTATGCCTTCAGGCAACATGTGGCTGCAGCCCGAAGAAACAGAGGTGTTCCAATGATTCCTGAATTTGATCAATATCCAATATTTTATTTCACCAATCACAATGCCATTCAAGGCCCTGGTCCAATTCCATGTATGCCTGACCATTTTCAAAAATTAGACTTTGAATTAGAGATAGCAGTAGTTATTGGCAAAAAAGGACGCAACTTCAGTGCAGCTGAAGCCGATCAATACATTGCTGGTTATACCATTATGAACGACATGAGCGCAAGAACTTTGCAGATGGAGGAAATGTTGTTGAATTTAGGTCCTGCCAAAGGAAAAGATTTTTCTACAGTAATTGGACCCTATTTTGTAACACCCGATGAATTAGCCCCCTACCTAGTTCCGGCTAAAAAGAACCATGTTGGAAACAATTACAACCTAAACATGAAGTGTTGGGTAAATGGACAATTGGTTAGTGAAGGCAATGTTTCAGACATGGATTGGACCTTTGCAGAAATCATTGAAAGGTGTGCCTATGGTGTTGATGTATTTCCTGGAGATGTAATTGGATCAGGTACAGTTGGCACAGGCTGCTTCTTGGAACTCAATGGGACTGGCTTATTGAACGATCCCAATTATAAAACACAATGGCTTCAAGAGGGAGATGTGGTTGAAATGGAAATTACCGGACTCGGTAAATTGGTAAACACCATTGAAAAGGTAGACAGTAATTTCTCTATCCTTGCATTGAAAAAACAAACAAACTAATCAATACGTTCATAAAGCATTTAAAACATTCAGTCAATTGATTGGTTTTAAGTGTATGAAAAAATATGTGGTTGCAGGCTGTTCAAGTGGAATTGGACTGTCTATTACAAAAAACTTATTGGAACAGGGGCATCAAGTAATTGGGATGAACAGAAATAGTCCTGATTTAAGCCATGATTTGTTTTCATTTGTTTCAATAGATTTCGGTTCACAAGAAATTATACTTCCAGAAATAGTTGGTTCAATTGATGGTATTTTTTATTGCCCAGGTTCTATACAATTGCGCCCATTTAAAAATTTAAAACCGATTGATTTTATAAATGATTTTATACTCAATGTAGTTGGTGCAAGCATACTCATCAAACAATACTTACCTCAACTCCAATTAGCAAACGAACCTGGAATCTTATTGTTTAGCTCTGTTGCAGCTCAAACTGGAATGAGTTTTCATAGTAGCATTGCCACGGCAAAAGCCGGTATAGAAGGGTTAACAAGAAGTTTAGCGGCAGAATTTGCTCCTAAAATTAGGGTAAATGCCATTGCACCTTCACTTACTCAAACACCATTAAGCGATAAATTTATCAATACTCCAGAAAAATTAAATGCATCAAAAGAAAGGCACCCACTCAAGAATATAGGTTCAGCAAATGACTTGGCAACATGTGCCATCCAAATCATGAACAACAATTGGATGACCGGGCAAATTATTGCAATAGATGGAGGTTTAAGCAGTATCCGATAAATGAAAACATTTCAAAAAGAAGCACTCGCTGCACTTGACAAGCAATACCGAACCA
>CANHRW010000103.1 GCA_947462865.1 Bacteroidota bacterium
AGGATATCTGGAAGTATTTAGATTCAAAACCCCAGACATTAACGGCCAAAGACCACCGTCCAGCTTACGGAACTGATGGCGATTACTATAGCAAACCTTCTTGTGAAGACATTTTTGAAAAAGTACTGTCTATGATGAATGAATACGACCCTGGTCAATTCAAATCATTTATTTAGATTTAACTTTTTAGTTGGATTCTATTTCTGCCCCGCTTGAATTTGTTTCAACCGGGGCTTGTTTTTGAAACAATAGGATAAGGACAAAACCAACACTGATTGCAGCATCAGCTATATTGAATACTGGTCTAAAAAACTCAAATTCTTCTCCTGCCCAAAATGGGAACCATCTAGGGATGGAGGTTTGAAATAAGGGAAAATAAAACATATCTACTACCCTGCCATGAAACCAGGTATCGTACTGAAACAATACCCCAAAAAATACAGAATCAATGATATTGCCAATTGCACCAGCAGCTATCATTGTCCACGCCAAAACATAAGTAGTGCCTGCATTCTTTTTTAACAAGTCTAGTATATACCATAAAATTCCACCTACAAAAATGATTCGAAAAAGCGTTAGTAAAACTTTACCGAGTTTACCTCCAAATTCAATTCCGAATGCCATTCCATAATTTTCAGTAAAATGTAACTTGAACCAATTGCCAATTACAGCTATTTCTTCCCCAATGTAAAAATGATTTTTGATGTACAATTTTGTCCATTGGTCAATTATAATGATAGAAGCAATTACCAAAAGCGGAAGGATGTATTTTTTGTTCATTATTGGCAAAGCTATTGAATTGAATGGGCAAAAAAAAACTGTGTCTATTGACACAGTTTTTAAAACGAATTAAAAGCGTTTAATTATTTATACTGTTTTAATTTTGCTTCCATACTCAAGGTGGTATGTGGAACTGCTCTCAATCTTTCTTTTGAGATCAATTTGCCTGTTTCTCTACAAATACCATATGTTTTATTTTCTATACGGATGAGTGCATTTTCTAAATTTTCCATGAATTTTCTGAGCCTAGCCGCTGATTGACTTAAAAATTCTTTTTCAGAAGTTGATGATCCATCATCAATTTTGTTATAGGCATTGTCAGTATCCGCACCATTTAAGCCTGGATTTTGCATTTGCCCCATTAGGTTATTGTATTCTTCTCTAACTGGACCCAATTTTCTGAGAATTATCTCCTTAAACTCCGCCAAATCGGCATCACTGTATCTTTTAGATTCAACAATAGGTGCAGCAATTTGGGTTTCTACAAAAACAGGTGTTTTACTCACAACTGGAACTAAAGGTTTCACCGGTTTTTTGTTATTGAGTGGTTTTAAATTACCTGAATGAACTGGCTTTGCAGCTGCCTTTTTAGAAGGTAGCGGTTTAGAAGGAGCAGCAGGAACTTTTGCTGGTTTAGCCTTTGCAATGACTGCTTTGGTTGGCACTGAAACTTTCACTGCCTTTTTAGGTGCGATTACTTTTTTAGCTGGTGCTTTTTTAGCAACTGACTTTTTAGCAACAGTTTTTTTAACCGCTACTTTTTTGACAATAGTTTTTTTGGCAGGAGCTTTTTTAGCTACTGATTTTTTTACAATTACTTTTTTAGCTGGTGCTTTTTTAACCACAGGCTTTTTAGTAACAGTTTTTTTAACTGCTACTTTCTTTGCTACCACTTTCTTTGCTACAGATTTCTTAACAATTACTTTTTTGGCTGGTGCTTTTTTGGCCACAGGCTTTTTTGCTACCACTTTTTTAGCAACTACCTTTTTAGCTATTGCTTTCTTAGCTACCATTTTTTTAACTGGAGCCTTTTTAACAACTGGCTTTTTTGCAGCTACTTTTTTAGCAACCACTTTTTGGGCAGGAGCTTTTTTAACTACTGGCTTTTTAGCCACTACTTTTTTAACTGCTGCTTTTTTGACTACAGTTTTTTTGGCAGGAGCTTTTTTAGCTACTGGCTTTTTAGCCACTACTTTTTTCACTGCTGCTTTCTTAACAACAGTTTTTTTAGCTACTACTTTTTTTGTTGGAGCAGCTTTAGCAACCTTTTTTGGTGCTTGTTTTTTGACAGGAGCTTTGCTAACTGCCTTTTTAACCACTTTTTTGGCAACCTTAACTGCTGCTTTTTTTGTGGTAACCTTTTTAATCTTCTTAGCCATACTCAATTTACGCTTTTTGTATACTGATTCGAACTGTATTTTCGTCAACTTCTATTGTATGATTAAGGCTTTCAGCACTTTCAAATACCATATCGTTGGCTAACAGTTCGGTGCAAATATACATTTTGAACTGATTAATAGCACTTTTTATGTAATCATGGGCCTCAATTTTTATTTGAATGCGGTCCATTACCTCAAATTGCTGTTCTTTTCGGAGTCCTTGTAATTTACTAATGATTTCTCTGGCTATGCCTTCTTGCTTTAGGGCATCATCTACCTCAATATCAAGGGCTACGCTTATTTTACCCTGTGAAGCTACCTTATATCCTGTAATTTCTTTTGAAACAATTTCTACATCAGCCAATTCTATACTAACACCCTCACCTTCAACACTTAAAACTAAAACTCCCTCTGTTTCTAATTGGGTTATTTCTTGTTGGTTCAATAAAAGAATGGCTGCAGCTACTGCTTTCATTTTTGCCCCTACTTTTTTCCCTAAAACTTTAAAGTTGGGTTTGATTGATTTATCTATTGCGTCAACAAAATTTAATTGTTTGACATTGACCTCTGCCAAAATCAAATCTTTTACATGTTCAATTTTTTCTTGAATGGATAGATCTACCAACGGAATTAAAATTTGTTTCAAGGGTTGCCTTACCTTGATATTTTCTTTTTTTCTGATAGACAATACCAATGAAGAGATGATTTGAGCATATTCCATTTGTTCTTCCAATACCAAATCAATTGCACTTTCATTGACTTTAGGAAAATCAGTTAAATGAACTGACTGAGCATTTCCATTTAAATTTTTGAACAACCAATCTGAGAAAAAGGGTGCAAATGCAGACATCAACTGACTGGTTACCAACAAACATTCATACAAAGTTTCGTAGGCTGCTTGTTTGTCTTGGTTCATTTCGCCTTTCCAAAATCTTCTTCTGCTCAAACGCACATGCCAATTGGATAAATGATCGGACACAAACTCTTCTATTGCCCTACATGCGGGAGTAGGATCATAAGCATCCATGTGGGTGGTTACCTTTTTTACCAAACTTTGCAATTTTGAATAAATCCAGCGATCTAATTCGGTTCTACTTGCTACTGTTGTTAGCTTATCGGGGTTGAATTCAAACCCATCAATATTGGCATAAATGGCAAAAAACGAATAGGTATTGTACAAGGTGCCAAAGAATTTTCTTTGCGATTCTGCAACACCTTCAATGTCAAATTTGAGATTGTCCCAAGGGTCACTGTTAGAAAGCATGTACCAACGAGTTGCATCGGCACCATACTTGGAAATGGTTGTAAAAGGGTCTACAACATTGCCTAACCTTTTGCTCATTTTATTGCCATTTTTGTCTAGTACCAAGCCATTTGCAATGACATTTTTGTAGGCAATACCATCAAACAATAAAACTGACAAGGCGTGTAAAGTAAAGAACCATCCTCTGGTTTGGTCTACTCCTTCG
The DNA here is from genome assembly GCA_947462865.1 of Bacteroidota bacterium. Classification (GTDB taxonomy): domain Bacteria; phylum Bacteroidota; class Bacteroidia; order UKL13-3; family UKL13-3; genus CAISCU01. The sequence goes on from CANHRW010000103.1 coordinate 3,629, forward strand.
GCTATAAAATCGGCAGGAAAATTGTTTTTAAATGTTTCTTCATTCTCAAAAGGCCAATGCCATTGGGCATAGGGCATGGCACCACTGTCAAACCAAACATCTATTAAATCAGACTCTCTGAACATTTTTTCACCAGTTGATGAAACCAATATGATCTCATCTACATAAGGTTTGTGAAAATCTTTGAGTTCAAAACCCTTTGGCATGTAGCCTTTTTCAATAGATACCGCTATCTCAGCATTGAGCTGCTCCAAAGAACCAATGCATTTTGTTTCATCTTGGTTTTCTGTTCTCCAAATGGGTAGTGGAGTTCCCCAATACCTAGACCTAGATAAATTCCAATCAACTAAGTTTTCTAGCCAATTACCAAACCTACCAGTACCTGTATGTGCAGGCTTCCAGTTGATTTGTTGGTTCAATGCCACCAACCTGTCTTTAACTGCTGTTGTTTTGATAAACCAACTTTCTAAAGGATAATACAAAATTGGCTTATCTGTTCTCCAACAATGGGGGTAGGTATGGTCGTATTTTTCTTTTTTAAAGAGCTTCCCTTCAGTTTGCAGTTTTAAAATGATGCGCTCATCTACGCTCAGGTAAGTTAATTTAGAAGTATCTTTAATGACACCAGATAACTTGTTTTTTTGGATGAGCAAATCAGCTGCTTTATCGGCCTCTGTTAAATAGGCTTCTTTAACATATTCTTCACCGAAGAGAAATGTTCCATCGTTGACTTCAGGTAAAAACTTACCTCGTTTATCTACCAATGTCAATGAACCAATACCATGTTGTTTGGCTACTTTAAAGTCATCTGCACCAAAACTTGGCGCAATGTGTACAATACCTGTTCCATCTTCAGTGGTTACAAAATCTCCGGTAATGACTTCAAATGCTTTCCCATTTTCTACTTGAGCAAAAGGTAACAATTGCTCATACACAAGGCCTTTTAAGTCAGCCCCTTTCACTTCTTTTAACACCTCGAAAGGAATGAGTTTGTCACCAGCATTGTATGTCTCAAACGCCAGCTCAGCTTGTTCTTGTTTGAAATATTTAGACAACAAATCTTTGGCGAGAATGACCGCACAAACTTGGTATGTGAAGGGATGATAAGTTTTTACAACAACATAATTGATTTTTTCACCTACTGCCAAAGCGGTATTTGATGGCAAAGTCCATGGAGTTGTTGTCCAGGCAAGGGCATAAACCAAATCGGTATCTATGGCCAAAGATCCAGCATTTTTTAACTGAAACATGGCTACGGCTGTTTGGTCTTTTACATCTTTGTAAGTACCTGGCTGATTGAGCTCATGGGAACTCAAACCAGTACCAGCAGCAGGAGAATACGGCTGTATGGTATGTCCTTTGTATAAATAACCTTTGTCGTATAATTTTTTTAAGATAGACCAAAGGCTCTCGATATAGTTGTTTTCGTATGTAATGTAGGGATCATTTAGATTGACCCAATACCCCATTTGCTCTGTAAGGTTGTTCCAGATATCGGTAAATTTCATGACATCTTTGCGACAAGCCTCATTGTATTCGGCAACAGATATCTTGGTTCCAATGTCTTCTTTGGTTATTCCCAAAGTTTTTTCTACTTGAAGCTCTACCGGTAAACCATGTGTATCCCAACCCGCTTTACGGTTAACTTGAAAACCTTTGAGCGTATTGTACCTGCAAAAGATATCTTTTACGGTTCTGCTCATGACATGGTGTATTCCGGGTAAGCCATTTGCACTTGGAGGTCCTTCATAAAAAACAAAAGAGAGTGAACCCGCTCTATTTTCTATGCTTTTCTCAAAAATCCGGTTTGTATTCCAAAATGCTAAAACTTCAGATTCAAAAGCCGGGAAATCTAATTTTTTGATTTCTCTGTATTTGCTCATTGTATGGTATGCTCTTTTTTAGGGATTCAACTCCTCTAATCTTGCGAAAATACTAATTTATAGCATACAATAGAAACAGAAATTCTTAGTCTTCAGATTCTACATCAATGAGCGTTGTTTCGAACTCTTTTTTACTGTTGATACGCTTGGCCAATGAAAGTAACATAGAAGGTAATAGGAGTAAATTCATTAACATGCCTAACAACAAAGCCAAAGAGGTGAGTACACCCAATGCAACAGTACCCCCAAAATTAGAGGCCGCAAAAATGATAAAACCTGCAAACAAAGCAACTGCGGTATAAATGATACTTGGACCTGCTTCTCTTAAACTTTCAGGAATGGCGATGTTCATCTCCCAGTTGTGTTTTTTAAGTGAGTTTCTATATTTGGCTAAATAATGAATAGTGAAATCAACAACTATGCCGTATGCAATGCTGAAAATAATAATGGTTGAGGGCTTTAAACGAATGTCAAAGAAACCCATCACACCAAAAGTCATCATCAACGGTATGAGATTTGGAATCAAAGAAATGAGTACCATTTTCCAACTAAAAAACAAGAACGCCATCATGATAGAAATAATAACCAATGCTGCAATCATACTCTGAATCAGATTTTCGATAAGGTAGTCGTTCCCTTTTAAAAAAATGGCACTGGTTCCAGTGAGCTTTACTTTGTATTGGTTGGGGTCAAAAATTGAATCGATTTTTTGTTGAACTTTACCAGACAATATTTTCATTTCTTGTGAGCCTATATCAGCCATTTGAATACTTACTCTGGCTGTTTGAAAATTACTATCAACCATGGAATTTAACAACCCTCTTCCAGTTGGATTGTTTTGAGGCAAATGGGTCATCATTTCTCCAATCTCAACAACCCCAGGCACTATATAAAAACGCGGATCCCCATCATGAATGCCCTGGTTAGCAAATTTTACAAAATCTACGATTGAAATGGGCTTTGAAAATTCTTTGAACTGACTCAACTCTTTTTCCAACCTGTTAATCTTTTGCAAGGTGGCATAGTCTTTTAAACCATCAGGGCTTAATGTATTAATACTGATTTCAAAGGGTAAAGTCCCTTTCAGGTGTTTTTCAAAAAATTTTAAATCTTGAAAAACCTTATCATGTGTTGGTAAATCATCTACCACATAGCCTAAGTTTTTTACTTTGAATGAACCAATCAATGAAGCCCCAATTAATAACAATGTAACTCCATAGATTAATTTACGCTTGTTATAGACCAAGTAACTGCAATAATCCAAAACTTTATTGAGCCTTACCCCTTCTAAATGCTTGATATGGCTTGATTGTGGAGGAGGAAGGTAAGAATAAACAACAGGAATAAACACCAATGAAATGAAGTAAATGAGCATGATGACTATTCCTGAAACGATTGAAAATTGGTCTAATACAGATGAGCCAGAAAAACTGAACACAACAAATCCAACAGCTGTGGTAACATTTGTCAAGAAAAGCGCAAGACCATTTTTTGAAATAAGCCGAATTAAAGCAAACATTTTGTTGCCATGTCTGGCAAATTCTTGATGGTATACATTCAGTAAATAGATGCAATTTTGAACCCCTATTATTACCATGAGTGGTGGCAAAATTCCGGTTAATAATGTTATTTTATATCCAAAAAGTGCAAGTGTACCTAGTGTAAAGACAACCCCAATTACGACCACAAT
>CANHRW010000104.1 GCA_947462865.1 Bacteroidota bacterium
AGCCATGCGTGTATTGCCTATGTATCAATGAATGCTTCCGGTTAATTTAGCCAAGAGGTTTTTGAGTGATAACCATTTCCATTTGAGCCAATTTTCAGGATTGTATAATTGTTGAATGGTTATTTTTTCTTTAGTGGCTGCAAAAGTGTTTAAGGCTGTTTTACTTTTTTCGTGAACTCGGTATGAAGCCAAATCCCTATTTACAAACATGATGGTTTTCTGGTTTGCTAAATGCAATATGAGTTCATAATCAAAAGCAAATTGGTATTTTTCATTTACAAAGAAATCAGGACGAAGATATGCTCTGTTAAAAAAACAAGCAGGTTGAAACATTGCAGGTAACATGCCTGAACGAATGAGGCCTTCAAACCTAATTTGTTCTCCCTGACCTTCGGCAATTGTATTGCCTTCTTGGTCGATGGTTTTGCATTTGCCATAAACTATTCCAAATTCTGGATTTACTTCATGAACACGCATGATCGTTTCTACAGCCCAAGGTTCTAGCACATCATCGGCATTTAAGAACCCTATAAAATCACCTTTGGCTTTTTGATAGGCAATGTTCAAAGCATTCGCTTGACCTGTATCTTTTTTTGAATGCCAATACTTGAGCTTTGAGGCGAAGCGTTCTATTATTTCTTTTGATCCGTCTGTTGATCCGCCATCAATAACAATGTATTCTATATTTGGATAGGTTTGATTGAGAACAGAAAGCATACAGGTTTCCAACCATGCAGCCTGCTGGAAACTCGGAGTAATTATGCTGACCAAGGGTTGACTCATCTTGCAAACAAAAGTAGCACAATCAATGCGCTTGTGCTAATTTTCTGTATTTTTCATTGAAAGATGGATGCCAATGGTGCATTAAACTTTTTTCCTTATTGCGAATAATGATTTTTTTTGAAGCGTGACAATTCAGCCAAAATGACTCATCTTCACCTCCCCATGATTTAAAGTGTTCGTCTAACGGACCCACTTCAAAAAAGGTTTTTTTGTAACAAGCAAATAGGCCTTTTCCTCCCCAAATCATCCATTCCCCATTTTTTTTAGAGATAGTTTTGTCTTTGTCTTTGTACAAATAAAATACAATTGGAAACCACATGCTATTGAATTGGGTATACTTGTTTACCAATTCAACAATGTTCTTCGGAATTTCAAAATCAACATCAGTAAAAAATAGGCACTCATTTTCGGCCATAACTGCTGCTTGGTTCAATGCATAAGCCCGCTCAAAGTTCATTTGTGTAGCGTGAAACTTCAATTTTACAGTGGTATTGGCTTGAATAATAGTGCTTAGTGTTGCGCTATCCTCTGAGCCACAATCAAAAATACACAGTTCAACTAGTTCAGGATTTGCAATGTATTTGAGACTTTTCAGGACATACGTTTGAAGTTCAAAAGTTCTGTCTTTTATTCCGATGCAAATACTAATGGTTTTTAAAGGTGATGGCTTATAAAACTGGGCAAAATAATACCTCAATATGCCCAATAAATCTCTTCCTATTGATCCAATTCCAAATTTTCGTTGTGGGGCCTTAAATACATACCAAAATGGGTATTTGAACCCAACAGGAATTATTTTTTTAAAAGCAGCAAACATCAAAAATTAATTGAAACGAATGGTTTTAATAGGGTCTACCTTACTCACAAATCTGACAGGGATGACTAAAAATAAAAAACAAACCAACGCTGCACCACAATTTAACCAAATGAAACTATTTAAATCCAAAGCTATAGGCACTGTATTTAAGTAATAAGCACTCTCATTGAGGCTTATCAACCCCCATTTTTGCTGAGCCATTGCCAATCCAATACCCAAAATGTTTCCAACCAAAAGGCCTTTTAAAAGTATGCCACTACTTAATAATAAAAACAGTTGTCCAATTTGTGAATCTCGGGCTCCCATTGCTTTGAGCATGCCAATCATTTTACTCCGCTCAACAATTAATATGAGTAATGCTGTAACCATATTGATACCAGCAACCAAGGTCATCAAGATTAAAATAATCCAAACATTCATGTCTAATAAATTTAGCCAATCGAACAATTGTGGGAAATTTTGAAATATGGTTTTAACCCCTCTGTCTAATGATGTCATCCCCTCAACTAAACCGGCTTGTTGTTCAATTTTTGAATAGTCTGTGAGGTCTATTTCATAACCAGATACAAAATTGGAAGGCCAACGGTTCAATTGACGGATCATGCTTCCATTACAAAAAGCATAACGTTCATCTAACTCATTGAGTCCGGTATCGAAAATTCCCGAAACAATCAATTTTCTGACCCTAGGAGGATTGTCAACAAAGTAAATGAATACTGCTTGTCCAATGCTAAGTTTGAGTTTTTTAACAGTATTGGATGCTACCAATATTTCTGGGGTTGTTGCATTTAAATTGGGTACTTTTCCGGCTTTTAAATGCGATTGTATAAACCCCCAATTGTAGTCAGATTCAACACCTTTTAAGAGTATGCCCTCAAAAGCATCAGAAGTTTTGATGATACCTGCTTTGTTGGTGTAGGTTTGAACCCATTTGATGCCTTCAGTTTTTTTGCAATTATTTTCGAATAGAGTATCTCTTTCTATAGGTGAATTTTCAAAGCTATTGTTTAAATCTAAGTGGGTAACTTGTATAGGGGAGTTAAATCCAATTAGCTTATTTCGTACCTGAAGTTGGTATCCTTTTACAATTGCTATAGACAAAATCATAACCATGATACTGATAGCTACAGCAGCAGTTGCAAGGTTAACAATGAGAGTTGATGAACCTACTTTTGACTTGCCTTTTTGAGAACTGAGTCTTTTAAATATGAAAAAACTGATCTGCATGAATAATTTCAAATATAAGCTACTGGTACTTTTTTTATGTATTTTATCTTTCAGTTCAATAGCTGCTTCACTTCTGACAGGTGCTGCTCAAACCCATTTGTATTTGCCTTTGATCAAAGGAAAGTCTGTAGGAATGGTGGTCAACCAAACTGCAAGTATTGGTAACAAACACTTGGTTGATTCTTTATTGAGTTTGGGCATTCACATTAAAAAAGTGTTTGCTCCTGAACATGGTTTTAGGGGAGACCACAGTGCTGGAGAGGTTGTACAATCGGGAACAGATCCATTAACTGGTTTACAAGTTATTTCTTTGTATGGTAAAAATAAAAAGCCAAGTGCTGCTGACCTTGCAGGTATTGACTACCTAATTTTTGACATTCAAGATGTTGGAGCAAGATTTTATACTTATATCTCTACACTGCATTATGTGATGGAAGCTTGTGCTGAGAACAATATTCCCTTGCTGGTTTTAGACAGACCCAATCCAAATGGATTTTACATAGATGGGCCTATATTAGACACCGCATTTCACTCATTTGTGGGTATGCATCCTGTTCCAATTGTTCATGGCTGTACAATGGGCGAGTATGCCCAAATGATCAATGGTGAAAAATGGTTAAAGAAAAAAATAAAGTGTGCCTTGAAAGTGATTCAAATGAAAGGCTATACCCACTTAATCAAATACGAACTGCCAATTAGGCCTTCACCCAATTTACCCAATCAGGCTGCCATTTATTTGTATCCAAGTTTGTGTTTATTTGAAGGGACTTCACTCAGCCTAGGAAGAGGTACAGATTTTCCTTTTGAATGCGTGGGTAAACCAAAATCAACTATCGGTAGTTTTGTTTTTGTACCCAAATCAATAAAAGGGGTCGCCGAACATCCACCTTTCGAAAACCAAGCATGTAAAGGGTTTTTACTTAGGCAAAATGGAAACGAAATAGCCCCTCGACTTAAAAAAATACAATTACAGTGGCTAATTGAGTTTTACAATGCCGACTCTTCAAAGGCAACATTTTTTACAACATTTTTTAACCAATTGGCAGGAACAAATCAATTGCGTAAACAAATAGAAATGGGGATGTCTGAAAAACAAATCCGTCAATCTTGGTCAAAAGGCATTGCCAAATACAAAGTTATTCGTCGCAAGTATTTGTTATACAAAGACTTTGAATAAACGCTATTTGCGGTTTTCAGTTTAAACCGATTGTTTAAATTCTAAGTTAGGGTAGGTTCGTTTAATAGCCTGATAATTAGCTTTTTAATAAATTAATTGTTTAGATAAGATTAATTTAAGCAAAAATAATTTGTCAAGCCAATGAAAAATTTATATTTGCCTCAATCCTAAACATTGAATTTTTTAAAATGGGAAAAACAACAAAAAAGAAAATCAGAATGGAATTTGAGATCAAAGCCTCACCTGCCATGCTGTTCAATTACATCAGTTCGCCTTCGGGTTTGTCTCAATGGTTCTGTAATGACGTAGATATTTACAACAATTTTTATAAATTCAAATGGGATGGAGATGAAAGCATCGCTGAATTGTTGAAAAAGACAGTCAATAAATCGATGCGATTTAAATGGAAAGATTTTTCGGATGAAGATTATTTTGAATTTGAAATTTTACAAGATGAATTAACCGATGATGTGGCCCTTGTGGTAACCGACCATGTAGAGCCAATTGACGAAAAGAATGCCATTCAATTATGGGAAAATCAGGTGCATGACTTGAAAACCTTATTGGGCGGATAATTTTAAAACCTAATTTATGGAAAACCCGATTGCTTTTAAGAGTAATTCGGGTTTTTTTGTGCGTTTTATGCATAGAAATCAGCTAAATGGCTTCAATTGTCAATTTATTTAAGCATTTTTGCAGCCAATTGTAGCTCAGTAAGCGTGAAGAAATTTTACTTATTTATATTACGAAATTACCTAAAGGCATTTATTCCAACCTTTTTGATTGTGATGCTGATATTGCTCATGCAAATCATTTGGTTGTACGTAGATGAGTTAGTTGGCAAAGGCCTGGACTGGTTTGTAATTGCAGAGTTGCTCTTTTATTTTTCGGCAAGTTTAATTCCACAAGCATTGCCATTGTCTGTTTTACTCTCTTCCATTATGACCTTTGGGAATTTGGGAGAAAGTTACGAGTTGGTTGCTGCTAAAGCATCTGGAATCTCTATCTGGCGCATGTTTAAACCCATGCTATTGCTCATGTTTTTGATAGCCCTATTTGGCTTTTTTGTGTCTAATATTTTAATCCCAATGGCAAATTTAAAACGCAGCTCATTGCTCTATGATGTGCGTCAACAAAAACCTGCATTGGCACTAAAAGAAGGCGTGTTTAGCCAAGATATACCCGGCATTACCATGCGTATTGGAAGTAAAAATCACAAAACCCAGGAATTGTACAATATACTCATATACGATCACCGTGAAACCCAATTACAAGCAACTGTATTATTTGCCAAAAGAGGTATCATGAAGATGAGTGAGGACAACCGCTATTTGTTTTTAACTTTATACGATGGATCGAGGTATGAAGAACTAGAAAAAGTAAAAGGATACCACCAATCAAGGCCACATACTTCAACTTTTTTTACTGAAGAACAAATTACATTCGACCTGAATAGTTTTAAGTTTAGCCGAACAGATGAAAATTTGTTCAAACACCATTTTGAAATGTTGAATGTATTGGAGTTGGAAAATTCTACCGATTCACTTAACGAGGTAATTCAAGGTAAATATAACACCCTGAATACATTCATTCAACCCTATTATTTTTTTACAAAATTGGGTGCCGATTCTATGACTCATTTATTAATGGGTAAAAGCACATTGCCTTTAAAAGATACCATTTATATAACAAGTTTAGCAGGTAACCAAACTGGAATGGTTTATTCCAATGCACTCAATAATGCACGAACAGTAAGAAATGTAGTTGAGTACAGTTTAAATGAATTCAAAGAATTGGAACAATTGCGCGCCAGACACCGTATAGAATGGCACAGAAAATTTATCTTATCATTTGCATGTATAGTCATGTTTTTTATTGGTGCACCTTTGGGTTCTATTATTAGAAAAGGAGGTTTTGGTTTGCCAATTGTGGTTTCAGTATTGATGTATGTTTGCTACCATATTGTTTCTCTTTCTGGAGAAAAAGCGGCAAAAACAATGGCTTGGTCACCATTTGAAGGCATGTGGTTTGGTGTTGGTGTGTTTGTTCCATTAGGCTTGTTCCTAACCTGGAAAGCAGCAACTGATTCAGGGATATTTGATATGGGTTGGTACAAAAAAATTGTTAGAATGGTTTTTAAAGCATCCTCAACATCCCTAAAGGTATGAAGATTTTGCAACTCATGAACCGCTTTCCATGGCCACTTAAAGATGGTGGAGCATTGGGCTATTATAATTTTACAAAAGGGTATCATGACGCAGGTTGTGAGCTAACTGTTTTAGCATTTAATACAAGCAAACACTACATTGAATTTGAGCAATTGCCCGAACAGGTTAAAAGTTTAGCAAACTTTCATTTGGTGCCTCTAGATAACCAGATTAAACCATTGGCTGCTCTTGGAAACTTATTGTTTAGCTCTCAATCATACCATGTAAGTAGATTCATTAGTAAAGATTTTGATAAGGCCCTGACTGAATTGTTGTTAAATAATGAATTTGATGTGGTGGTATTCGAGAGTATTTTTATGGCTCCTTATTTGAAAACAGTTCAATTGAATAGTCAAGCAAAATGCATACTCAGGGCGCACAATGTAGAACACGAAATTTGGCAAAGATTAGCAATCAAAACCGCCAATCCATTCAAGCAATTTTACCTGCAAATATTGGCAAAACGACTACAGAAATTTGAAATGGGCTGTATGAATACCTTTGATGCCCTAACATTTGTAACAAAAACTGATGCCTTGCATTTTAAACAATTTGGTTTGCACCAGCCATTTCATGTTGCTCCAACTGGAATTGATACAGAAAGGCTCAATCCAGATCAAACCAAAGTGATATCAAATACCATTTTGCATATTGGTTCTATGGATTGGATGCCAAATCAAGAAGCTGTTGAATGGTTTATACAAGAGGTATGGCCCTCTCTTAAAAAACAACATCCCGAATTGGTTTTTAAAATTGCAGGTAGAAATACCCCGACTCGATTTTTTGCTTTCCAAGGAAATGGCATCGAAGTATTGGGAGAAGTTGATGATGCCATTGAACTCATGCAAACGGCTTCATTGATGGTAGTTCCGCTTTTTTCTGGAAGTGGCATTCGGATAAAAAT
>CANHRW010000105.1 GCA_947462865.1 Bacteroidota bacterium
CTTCAATAAAAATACTGTGATTACCTGTTATTGGGTTCATATGGAGGAAAAAGATTATTTTGCATAAATTTTAGTTCCTGTAAAAATGGCCAAAAGCACCGAAAAAAAAACACCTTTGAAAAAAACACCTGCAAAAAAAGTTGCTGCAAAAAAAACAACTGCAACCAAAAAAGCAGTTAAAAGCGCAGTTAAACCAGAAAAAACAGCCCCAAAAACAACCAAAGTTACTCGCAAAAAAACCGAAAATCCAATTGTAAAAATGGATGAAGGCACCTTGCTTGCATTAACAGTTGCTCAAGGTATGTTTGAGAAAAAAGCAGAAGACATTCGTATTTTAGATATGCGCCAATTAAAGGGAGCCTCTGCTGATTTTTTTGTCATCAGCCATGCTACAAATGACAAACAAGTTGAGGCCATTTCTAAAAGTTTGGAAGACGAGGTAAAAAAGAACCTCAATCAAACGCCTTGGCACCGTGAGGGGTATGAGAACTTAGAATGGGTTCTTACAGACTATATAGACGTGGTTGCCCATGTTTTCCAAAAAGACTTAAGAGGATTTTATGACATTGAAGGATTGTGGGGTGATGCCATTGAAATACCTTTTAAAGGGAAATAAATTTACATTCAATTTTTAAGTAACCATGTTGAAAAAGTACTTATTTGTATTGGGGATTTTCTTTTGGGCAACAAAAATACTTACGGCACAAACAGAGAAAACACAAGAAAAAGGAGAATTCTCAGGAAATTTTCAAACTAACAACCAATTTTATGTTAAAGACAGCAGTATTGGTGCCAATACGACCCAATACCAAAAACAGTTGTCAAGCACAGATGCTTGGTTGTTGCTCAACTACAAATACAATGGTTATGCAGTTACTTTAAGGTACGACATGTTTAACAATTCTCCACTAATGAACCCACAAGAGGCTTACACCAAGACAGGATTGGGAATGTGGAGCATTAACAAAAGGTTCGATAAATTAGAGGTAACAGCCGGTTACTTTTATGATCAAATAGCTTCTGGTATGATTTTTAGAGCATATGAAGACCGCAACTTGGGTTTGGACTTTGCTGTTCAGGGAGCAAGACTAACCTGGAACCCAACTGCCAATACCAGTTTCAAAGCATTTACAGGGCTTCAAAAATTCCGATTTGATGTAAGACCTGTAGTCATTAAAGGCGCTAATTTGGAACATTTATTTGAAGTAAACGAGCATTTCAGCTTAAGCCCTGGTGTTGGTATGGTCAACAGAACAATAGACAACAACACCATGGATGTAATGGCAGCCAGTATCAATAACTACGCCATTGAAAACCGGTTCTTACCTACTTATAATGTATTTGCGGTGTCTTTGTACAATACCCTTCGTTATAAAAACATAACCTGGAGTGTTGAGTATGCACAAAAATCGGAGGAAGCAATTATAAACCCAGAAAATAGCAGAATGGAATTGCATGCAGGTAAAGTCTTTTTAACCAGCTTCTCATACTCTCAAAAAGGGTTTGGATTAAACGCACAATACCGCTATATAGATAAATTTTCTTTGAGAACTTCGCCATTAGAAAACCAAAACTTAGGGATGATTGCTTATTTACCCAGTATCACCAAACAAAATGTTTATCGACTATTGGCAAGGTATAACGCATTTACTCAAGAATTTGGAGAAAATGGATTGCAACTAGAACTGAGTTACAAACCTAAATTTTTAAAAAAGCACCAAACTCAATTAAACTTTAATTATTCATTGGCAACCTCATTAAATAATTTGAATTTGCAGACGCTAGGATTTTCTGCATTAGACACCAGAAGGTATTTCAAGGAATACAATATAGAAATTCAACACAAGTTCAATAAATCCTTTAAATTAAGTTTAGGCTACCAAATGATCAATTACGACCAACAGTTGTATGAAGCAAAACCTGGTGTGCCTTATGTGCAGTCTCAAACTTTTTTTGGGGAAGCTACTTATAAACTCTCTCCAACTAAATCAATTAGAATAGAAGGTCAATACCTCACTACCAAGCAAGACTTAGGAAGTTTTGTCAACGCCTTAGTAGAATTAAATATCGCACCTCATTATTCTTTTAGTGTTGGGGACATGGTAAATATTGAACCAGGATATATTAACAAACCAGCAGCAGGAAACAAATTTGAATTGGTACATTATTATACTTTTTTTGCCGCCTATACTTATAAAAACACCCGTTTCACAGGAGGCTATATCAGGCAAGTGGAAGGTGTTAATTGCACGGGTGGGGTATGCCGTGTAGAGCCTGCATTTAATGGCGTTAGAATTGGATTGGTTACAAATTTTTAATACCATGAAGTTGAATAAAATTTTCTTTTTTATTGGAATTACTTCTTTACTAATAGCCTGTAAAGAAACACCACCTTATATTAATTTAACGCCTTCAAACGTTAATGCCGACACCACTTATATTGTACAACAAATACCCGCAGCTCAAGCTTCATCTGTATTGATTGAAGATTTTACAGGTGTTCGTTGTCCCAACTGTCCCAATGCGCAAACTGAGGCGACAAACTTAATGAACAACAACCCTGGAAGGGTTCATGTTGTAACCATACATCCGCTGAATTTATTGAATTCTTTAACCACACCCTTTAGTATTCCAATTAGAGGTGACAAAGTCAGCAATAAATACGATTTTAGAACCCAAGCAGGTAAAGAAATTTTTAGTTTAATTGGAATTACAAATGCTTTACCAAGAGGTGCTGTCAATAGAAAATTATTTTCTGGAGAAACCGAAAGAGCTATTGATTACCAAAAATGGGCAGCTTACGTTAATGCTGAACTCACTAAAAACACGCCTTTAAATATCGATTTAAATTGCTTTTATACCCCACAAGATTCTATAGCCATTGAACTGACTTTAACTTATACAGAAGCACTTTCTGATTCAAACTATTTAACTGTTGCCATAATAGAAAATGACTTAAAAGATGTACAGGAACGTCAGACAGGAGTTACAACTGTTTATGATACAGCCTATATACACGAGCATGTATTAAGAGCTGTAGTAACAGATTTTTATGGAGATTTATTAAAAGCAACATTGGTTAGAGGACGTGTTTTTAAGAAAACATTACTCTACAAAAGAGACCCCAATTGGAACAAAAATCATTTAAAAATCATTGCATTTGTGCATGGCAATACAACCATTAAAAATGTTATTCATAGTAAAGAAGCTGAGATTCAATAATTGCTTACTCTTGGTAATGGCATCAGCCGTTTGTTTAGCCTGTAACAATACTGAAAATGAGGCCTACTTAAGAACCATTGCTGCTGAACGTTTACAAGAACAAGCATTGTTTATAGACCCGATAAATAGTCCACTCGACAGTTCAGAGAGGATCCATTTTACAAGACTGAATTACTTTCCAATAGATGAAATTTATAGCGTAAATGCTATTCTACAAAAATTGCCAAAGACAGATACTTTTGACTTGCCACATTCCAATGCAGTAAAAAAACCTTATCGAAAATATGGGGTGGTTCAATTTGAACTCAAAGGCCAGCAGTTTGAATTATTGGTTTTAGAACCTGTTAAACACAAACCAGGTTACGAAAATTCTTTGTTACTCTGTTTCACAGATGCTACTTCGGGTAAAACAACTTATTACAATGGGCGCTACCTAGATCTAATAAAACCAAATTCAAACCAAATAGAACTTGATTTTAACAAAGCATACAATCCTTATTGTGCATATAGCAATAGGTACCACTGCCCTATTCCACCTGCAATGAATAAACTAAATATTGCCGTTGAAGCCGGAATGAAATTTGAAATTCATTAAGCCTTTTTTTGTAGCCAATAATAAATGGGGATACCTGCTAAAACAATTCCCAAACCAGGATAACTGAATTCAGGCTTTAAAATTAACAAGCTAATACAAATTCCAGCTGCAAAAAGAATATACAACAAAGGAATAATCGGATAAGCCAAAACTTTGTAAGGCCTTTGCATTTGGGGTTGTTTTTTTCTCAAAACAAATACAGCTGCTACGGTTAATATGTAAAACAAGAGTACAGCAAAAACCACATAATCGAGCAGGTCTCCATACGAGCCACTTAAGGTAAGTAAAGCAGCCCATATACCTTGAATGAGCAAGGCTACCTGAGGACTTTGGTTCTGATTGAGTTTAGCAGCTTGTTTAAAAAATAAACCATCCATGGCCATGGCATAGTATACTCTTGCTCCACTTAATGTAAGTCCGTTGATACAACCAAATGTAGATATCATAATTAATACGGCCATTAAAACAGCACCAAACTCTCCAAATAATGTTTGCATAAAAACAGTTCCTACTCTATCTGAAGGTGCTTGTTGAACCATATCAAATGGGAGTACTTTGAGGTACATGATATTGGCTAATACGTATAAAAGTGTAACACCACTCGTTCCAATAACCAAGGCTTTAGGCAAGTTCTTTTCAGGCTGATTGATCTCTGAGGCAGAAAAAGTAATGTTGTTCCAAGCATCACTCGAAAAAATAGATCCAACCAAGGCTGCTGCAAATAAAGCAGGTGAAATTGTTGAAAAGGAAATTCCACTCCAACTAAAATTCCATTGACTGCTATTGCTTCCCATTAACCAATAAAAACCACTGCCAATTAAAAAAAGCAAAGCCAATACTTTGCTTACAGTAAAAATATTTTGAAGCAAAGCCGCTTTTTTAATTTCTCTAAAATTAGATGCAGTTAATAAAAAAATAGTAAGTATGGCTAAAACTTGAACCGCTGATAGCTTAAATCCAGCTATTTGTAACAATACATTTTGCTCTGAAATTTGAGGAAACAACACCCCGGTGAATTTTGCAAAAGCAACTGCTACTGCAGCAATGGTTCCTGTTTGTATAACCGTAAACAATGTCCATCCGTATAAAAAACCGAATAGCTTTCCATAAGCAGCTTGCAAATAAACATACTGCCCTCCAGCTTTGGGCATGGCTGCACCTAATTCGGCGTAACTCAAAGCAGCGAGTAATGTAAACAAACCAGTTACCACCCAAGCCAACAACAACATTTCTGGGCTCAAAAGTTCTCGGGACATACTTGCAGATACGATAAAAATTCCAGAACCTATCATGCTACCCATCACCAACATGATGGCATCGAATAAATTCATTTTCTGTATTTTTTTCATGAGCAAATTTGTTTGGCAATTGGCACCCAATTTTGGTTAGGTTCTATTAAAAATCCCTTCACACCTGCTCCCATTCCACAATCTATGTCTCTTTGTTTGTCACCTATAAAATAAGATGTTGCTGGGTCTATATGGTATTTAGCTATTGCTTTTTCTACCAATAAAGATTCGGGTTTTCTGCACAAACAATTGCTTTGATTGGGGTGATGAGGGCAGTAATAAATATGTGTCAATTCAATGCCTGCTTTTGCTAAACATTGATTCAGGTAAACGTGCATGTCATGCATTTCAGAAAGTGTATACTCTTTCTTAGAGATACCCCCTTGATTGGTAACAACAATGAGCAAAAAACCATTTTCTTGGAATAATTTTAAACCCTCAACAACATGGGGCAATACTTCAAAATCTGAAAGTTTTTTTACATAATCGCCCAGTTCTTTATTAATGACGCCGTCTCTATCTAAAAAAATTGCTTTGTTCATGTGGTTCTTAAATTCCTATTAAAATGCAAGTAAACAAAATAACAGCATAATCTGAAAAAGCACTTTAATAGAATCGTTGTTAAAAATAATTCATTAGTAAATAGGTAGAAGCATTCCTATTTGTTTGGCATTTTAATTAGTATCAATTAATATTGAAGACTGTGCCTGAAAAAATAGTTATCATACCAACTTACAACGAGAAAGAAAACATCAGAGAAATTCTGCAAGCAGTCTTTGGCCTGAACCAAGATTTCCATGTTTTAGTTGTAGATGACAATTCTCCTGATGGAACAGCAGCAATTGTGAGAGAGATTCAAGCGCATTACCCCTCTCAATTACATATACTGAACAGAAAAGAAAAGAATGGTTTAGGTACAGCATACATTGACGGATTCAAATGGTGCTTGCAGGCCGGTTACCAATTTATCTTTGAAATGGATGCAGACTTTTCACACAATCCTACCGATTTGCCAAAACTTTTAGTTGCCTGTCAACAAGGTGCAGATATGTCTATTGGTTCACGGTACAAAACAGGTGTGAATGTAGTGAATTGGCCTATGAGTAGGGTGATGTTGAGTTATTTTGCCTCTTCATACGTAAGACTTATTACAGGTTTAAACATTCATGATACCACTGCAGGTTTTGTCTGTTACCAAGCACATGTTTTAAAACATTTAGATTTAGACCGAATTAAGTTTAGGGGCTATGCATTTCAGATAGAAATGAAATATACCACAGCAATGCATGGTTTTCAGATAGAAGAAGTGCCTATTATTTTTACAGATAGAACCAAAGGAGAATCAAAAATATCAAGAGGCATTATCAAAGAAGCCATTTGGGGTGTATTGAGCATGAGGATCAAAAGTTTGTTTAGAAAGTATCCTGCTTACCAAAAAAATTAATTGATTCAACCACAAGTGGCATTTACCCTGGCATTGGGTTCAAAAAAAGGACTAAGGTAAGGTATACCTAAATTGAGTCCTCTCAAAACAAAAACAATTCCAATTATAAGTACTAAATAAGGTGCAAATTGGACAACCATGTTTCTGGTTGACAACGGAATGAACTGACCTGCCATTGAAATGAGGAACATCATAGGAAAAGTACCGAGTCCAAACAAAGCCATTACCAGCATGCCCTGATAGCTATCTTGAGCAACAGAGGCTCCCATTGCGGCTAAATACACAAACCCACAAGGTAAAAAACCATTTACAATACCTACTAGTAAATACGACAAAAAACCATTTTTATGGGCAGGCTTCAAAAATAAATAAGCCCCTAACTTTTTAAAAAGC
>CANHRW010000106.1 GCA_947462865.1 Bacteroidota bacterium
AGAGATACAGCTGTACAATTGCCTGACTCCAATTTGAGTTTTGAGAAAATTATCATGAAATACACCATGCGTTGTAAAAACGCATTGGTATCAAACAGTAACAACCGCGACCAAGGTTGTGGCGAATGGGATTACAGTTGCAATACTTATTTGGTTGACTCTGCTAAAATTGAAGCAGTTGCTGCAAGTAACTCAAACTATGTGGTTACAAACTTCAATGGCAATGCATTCAAATATACCAGTAAACCTGTTTATGATTATGTTTCTTATGTACAGAAAGATACCAAAGTAAATTCAGTTCAAAATGAAACCAAAGCCAGTATAGGTTTAACAGGTAGTCAACTTGCAGATTTTGTGTTAGATGGTAGCAATAGGTCGGGTAAGTCTCAAGTACTTTATACTGCAGCAGAAATGCAAGCTGCTGGCCTCATTGCTGGTACTATCAATGGCATTACTCTACATGTAGTAAACAATGGAGGCCTGATTCAATTTTTAAAAGTGAAAGCCAAATGGGTTAGCAATTATAAATGGAATGTGAATACGCCTGATTTAACTGGTTTTACAGAAGTCTTTTTCTCAAATTATACATTTAAAAATGGTGAAAACTTTTTGCCCTTCAATAGCGATTTAACTTGGGATGGAAGCAAAGATTTATTGCTCGAATTTTCTTTTACCAATTCTACACCAACTACAGCTATTCAATTGGCTGCTCAGTTACAACAAAGTCCAGTTGGTATGCATGCCAATAATAACTATGCATTGAATTTAATGAATCAGGGTTTTGTAAAACTCGATACAAGCCTTTTGAGTACAATTAAAACGGAATTAACTATTTCCTTTTGGGCATATGGCAATGCCGCTTCTATGCCAACTACTACATCAATTTTATATGGTTATGCAAATAACCCAGCAGAAAGACAATTGAACATTCATTTGCCACACAGTAGCAGCAATATTTATTTTGATTGCGGTAATGTTGGCGGTTACGATAGAATAAATAAAGTAGCTGTACCTGCAGAGCAGGGAGGCAGGTGGAACCATTGGGCTTTTACCAAAAATGCCAAAAACGGTGCCATGAGAATTTATTTGAATGGGGTACTTTGGCACAGTGGTACAGGCAAATCTAAGGCTATTTCATTGTTGCAAATTCTATTGGGTAAAGACCAAAATGGCAATAGCAATTACAAGGGAAGAATCAGCGAAATGGCTATTTTTAGAAAGGAGTTGCTTGATTCCACTATTGCTAAATGGATGAACAAACAAATAGATGCAACACACCCTAATTATACCGATTTGTTGGGTTATTATCCAATGAATGAATATGGAAATCAAACCATTGTTAATGCAGTTACAGGCATGAGTTTTCTGGGTGAAAATTTAGCATGGAGTTTTGAAAGAGGTGAAGCCTTAAACCGAAACTTTATAGTTGATTATAACAAGCCAACATTGACCTTGCATCAAGGGAATTTTCAAGTATCTAATAGCAATAAAATTCAACGCGATTCTGTGGCAAGAATCCCTTCAATGGTTTACCAATACAGCATTAATAGTAAAGAAGGATTGAAGCCATTGGCAAGCGATGAGTTGGTATTGGATACCACTTATGTAGGATATATTTCTGCTGCACCATCTATGGTTTATGATGGCCTTACAGGCAATATACTTGACTCCATTGCCAATATTTCAGAGGGTACATTCAATATTTTAAGTTTAACTTATTTTAAAAGGTATCCTTTTTACAACGAATTGCTATCGTTTGTTACACCCTATGGCATTGGATTAGATTTAGGTGCTGAAGGTAAAACATGGTATTTTGATATGACTGATTTTGCACCCTTGTTTAAAGGGAACAAACGCTTCTTAATGACCTTAGGCGGGCAAAATCAAGAACAGAACGACATGGAATTTTTGTTTGTAGTAGGAACACCTCCTAGGCAAGTTTTAGCTTTTGATCAATTGTGGCAAGGTACGAATAGGGCTGGTGCGGCAAGCATTGCAAATATTAACAATGATACCCGTTTTCCTGTAATGAATATTACCCCACATAAAGATGCTAGCAATTATACATTGAGGTCAACCGTAACTGGGCATGGAGCCGAAGGGGAGTTTGAAAGCAATGGTGGTACTGTCAATCACATGATTAATATAGAAGGTGGAGAAAGTGAATTTTATTGGAATTTGGTTCAAGAATGTGGCAGCAATCCTGTTTTTCCGCAAGGAGGTACTTGGGTATACG
The DNA here is from genome assembly GCA_947462865.1 of Bacteroidota bacterium. GTDB lineage: Bacteria > Bacteroidota > Bacteroidia > UKL13-3 > UKL13-3 > CAISCU01. The sequence continues at coordinate 2,237 of CANHRW010000106.1, forward strand.
ACAGACAAGGCTGGTGTCCTGGTGAAGCATCATTCATTCAGCAACAAGATTTGACCCCTTATTTAACACCGGGTGTGCCTGCAACCATAGATTACAATACCTCTTCTCCTCAAAAATCAGCAGGCGATTACAGGTACCATGTAGCCCACCAGTTAGTTGCATACAGCAAACCTAATTTTAATTTAGACGCACGAATCAACGATGTTTTACAACCAAGTACTAAAGTGGCTTATGCCAGAAAAAATGCAACTTGTACGCGGCCTAAAATTGTAGTACAGAATACTGGTTCAACTACCATACAGAAACTAGTTATAAATTATTGGGTCAATCAGTCTGCTGCTAAACAATCTTATACTTGGACAGGGAGTTTATTGTCAATGGATACTTTAACCATAGAATTGCCAATTGCGAATTTATGGTTGGATGGACTTCAAAAAACAGGCAATGTATTCCATGCGCAAATTATGCAGGTAAATGATCAAACAGACCAATATGCCTTCAATAATAAGGTGTATAGTCCATTTAATTTGCCAGTTGTTTTACCAGGTAAATTCACACTCGAAATTAGGTCTAATAACGTGCCATCTGACAATGTGGTTAAAATCATTGATGAAAACGAACAAGTCATTGACGAAAGAAGTTTAGACAAAGCCAATACGGTATTTAATTTTGATTATCAGTTGGGCGGCTGCTACAAACTTGTGATTGAAGACAGAGGCGGAGATGGACTTTCATGGTGGGCAAATACGGCTCAGGGAACGGGCTATGCCAAAATTAAAAATGCCAATGGTACAACCATCAGAGTCATGCAATCTGATTTTGGAAATGGTATTGAATTGGCTTTTACTACAGATTGGGTTTTAAATACCGAAAAAATAATGCCTTCCGATTTGTTTCATATGTATCCCAATCCTGCTTCTCATTCATTTACTATTGAAGGCGCGCAAATTGAAGGCGCTCAGCTAGAAATCTTTGATCTTTTGGGTCAATCAGTTTTTTTGATGAATCAAATAAGTTCAACGAAAGAAACCATCAGTTTGAGTGCTGCGCTATCGGCTGGCATGTATGTGGTGAAGTTAAGAAAAAATGGGCACCTGAGTCAACAGACTTTGTTGATACACCCATAGGTTTTAAGACAATAATTGGTTCAGCTAGACCATTAATTAATGGTTTTAGAATAATGAAATACTTCCTTCATAAAAGTGTTTTTAGAAAAGCCGGCTATCCAGGCATCTAACTGTTTTTGATTTTTTGAATCATAGGCTATAATTTGTGGGTATTCATTTTTTTGATTCATAGCTATAAAACCAGATTCATTCATTTGTATGAGTAAGAATGGAATGGTTTTGCCATTGATAACCGGACAATAATACCAGTTGTTGTTTTCTTGTATGAGTGAAATGTCTTCAGTAAAAGTTTCAAATCCATTTTGATAGATACTTCCTTTTCCTTTGTAAGTTTTGTCTTTGAATTGCCAATTTTCTATGATTTTATTGTTTAGATAATTGCCTTCCCATTTTCCAATGATCCAATTAAATGATTGCACTGCGGGTGGTTTGGAAGAGGAATGGCGTATGATGATTGTGCTACAATACAACACAAATACAATAGATAAAATTTGATAAAATAAACGCATGATTAAAGCAGTTGATTGGCTAAATTGGCAAGGCTTGAACGTTCTCCTTTGCTCAGTGTTATATGTGCATGCAAAGGGTTGTCTTTGATTCTGTCAATTAAATAGGATAAACCATTCGATTGGGCATCTAAATAAGGCGTGTCTATTTGGTTGATATCACCTGTGAAAACAATTTTAGTACCTTCCCCAGCTCTTGTAATAATGGTTTTTACTTCCAAAGGTGTAAGATTTTGGGCTTCATCAATGATGAACATAATATTGGATAGGCTTCTTCCTCTAATGTATGCAAGTGGTGTAACCATCAATTTTTCTTGTTGCACCATGTCGTTAATTTTCTGGTATTCCTTGTCAGTTTCTTTCCATTGATTTTGTATCAATTTTAAATTGTCCCAGAGTGGTTCCATGTAAGGATTTATTTTTGACTTGATATCACCAGGTAAATAACCAATATCTCTATTGTTAAGCGGAATAATTGGTCGAGCCAAATAAATTTGACGGTATTTGGTTTTCTGCTCTAGCGCTGCCGCTAGGGCCAATAAAGTTTTTCCTGTTCCTGCTACTCCCTGAATAGTTACCAAAGATATAGCTGGATTCATAACGGCATGCATGGCAAATGTTTGTTCTGCATTGCGTGGTTTAATGCCATGTCCACTTATTTTATTCACTTTTTCGAGCAGTTCATTGTTTGAATTGTAACAACATAGAACTGTGTTTTTTTCGTTTTTTAAAATATAATAATGGTTGGCTGTTGGTTTATTTTTAAACAGTAATTGATAGGGAACAGCTCCTTTGGCATACAATTCATCGATTAAACTTGCACGGACTTTCTCAATTGTTGTATTCCCGGTATACAGGTTGTCTAAGTCTTTTATTTTCCCAGTTTCATAATCCTCAGCTGGCATATTGAGCGACTTGCTTTTTAACCGAAGATTGACATCTTTTGAAACTAAAATAACTGGTCTGTTTGGAAATTGATCTCTCATAGACATAGCCGCATTTAAAATGCGGTGATCTGCCTTTCTCTCGCCAAAAATTACCTGTGCATCTACACTGGCTTTTTCTTGCATGATTACTTTAAATTTGCCTCTTCCTTTCCCATTGATTGGAATCCATTCGTTGATGGTGTATTCTCCAGAGAGGTTGTCTAAATAACGTATAAACTCCCTTGCTTCAAAGTTAATGGTATCATTTCCTTTTTTAAAGTTATCTAATTCTTCCAGAACAGTGATGGGTATTGCAACGTCGTGTTCTTGAAAGTTTCTGATGGCCTTGTGGTCAAATAATATAACTGAAGTATCTAGTACAAATATTTTTTTAGGTGTTTTTGAAACGGTCTGTATCGACTTTTTTACAGCGATTTTATTTGCCATGTTTATTTCATTAAAGTTTGAACTTAACTTAGTGTCAAATACAATTTAACGAATAAATTTCAATTGCAGTGATGCGTTTAATGAACAAAATGTAATATTACTGTAAGTAGCCACAATTATTTTACAAATCTCTGGGTTCGAGAGTGTCACTCAGATTAATGAACATGGTCGTCTCCAAACACTTCAACCCTATGACCAAAATGGTGCACAAAGTCTCTCATTTCTTCTGCCAACTCTTTGTTGTTGGTAGCTCTTTCAAAAGTATCAGCCAAAGTGGCTAAGGTTTGGAACATAAATAAATTCATTTCATCTACACGCATTTCTGAAGTCCATAAGTCTATACGCATGGCATTTTGTTCTATGCCGTTGAATAAACTTAAAATCATTGCTTTTGCAGGTTCTTTACCTTCAAAATCGGCATCTTCTGCATCCCATTCAATGAGTGCTGGCATGTTGTCTTTGTCTATGTGAACGTCAATTCTGATTTGTGAACTTTTAGCAATTTCTGGGGTGTTTTGTGGTGTATTGTTTTCCATGATTTTATAAAGAAGATTTTAATTCAATTAAGTATTGTTTGAGTGTAAAAAGTTTTTGTATGATCTGTTGATTGTCTTTTGGGGTTAGGTTCAGTTTGTCTTTTGCCCCTTGCAAAGTATAGCCTTCAACTTTAACCAATTGGTAAATCTGTTGTAACAATTGTATTTCTGATGTGGTATATTTTCTGTCTCCTTTGGCTGTTTTATTCGGCTTAACTTGAGGAAATTCTTTTTCCCAAAAACGAATCAATGAGACATTCACGTTTAAAAATGCGGCTACTTCACCTATTTTATAATAGGTTTTTTCTATATCATCTGAATGTATATTTGGTACAGGCATTAGTCGAAAGATTGTCCTTCTCTGTTAGCGATGGCTCGAATGGCTTGGTATTCTTCTTCAGTTAAATCATTGAAAAAGTAATTAATAGGGTTTACTTTGTTTTTCCCTTTGATGACTTCATAGTGTACATGGGGTGCTGTTGAAGTGCCTGTATTGCCCACAAAACCCAGTAACTCCCCACGTTTCACCCTAGTGCCTACTCTTGCCTTTATTCTGCTCATGTGTGCATACAAAGAATGGTAGCCAAAGCCATGGTTTACAATTACATGGTTTCCGTATCCATTTCCATTTTCAGCGGTTTCAACTCTTCCATTACCTGTGGCATAAATAGGAGTTCCTGTAGGGGCAGTAAAATCTATTCCAGAGTGGAATTTATGCGTTTTAAAAACGGGGTGAATCCGATACCCAAATCCTGAAGCCATCCGTTTTAAGGTTTTATTGGAAACAGGTTGGATTGCTGGAATACTGGCTAAAAACTGTGTTTTGTTTGCCGCCAATCTGCTCAATTCTTTAAAAGAAACAGTTTGAATTCTAACTAACCTGCTAAGTAAATCTACTTTCTCTTGAAGGCTCACCAATTCTTCTTTGCTGTTAATGTTTTGAATGTTATCATAGCTTGATAGGCTTTTTCTGTTGGGTTTTATAGCACTGTAATTAATTGGTTCTGCTTCAAAAATAGCCCGGTAAATATTGGCATCTCGGTCTTGTAATTCAGTTAATTTAGTGTTCAGTTCATCTACTTTTTCTTGAAGACCTTTTACCTCTGTTTTGTATACTTCATTTTCTCTTTTTAAACTTCTTTCTTTAGGGGAATCAATAAAAC
>CANHRW010000107.1 GCA_947462865.1 Bacteroidota bacterium
TATTTATTAAATATTACACTCAAAGATGGGAATAAAATCAGTGGCAGTACTTTTATAGGAAAGCCTCCTGTTATTGATAGTTTGGTTTATTGGTCTAGCATTCAAGAAAAAGATACCAATTGTTATTTTTGGATGCAATGGAAAGATGGTCCTGAACAAAATAACTACAGAATGGCTGTTTATGATGGTTTTGATTCTTTGTTATTGGGATGGGGTGCAGCTCAAAGGTTTTATACTTTCGATGACCAACTCATCAACAATACAATGCGGCCATTCAGAACATTTAGACCATATGATTATGGAGATACCATCAGTATTTATTTAACTGAAGTTGGTAGAAAAGAATTCTTGTTTTGGCAATCATTTGGGACCGCAGTCAATAACAACGGGCCTTTTGCGAGTCCTGTTTCGGTTAAATCAACTGTTAAGGGAGCAATTGGTTCTTTTACCGGTTATGCCATTGTTCAAAAGAAATTCATCATCAAATAACTACCAAAGCCTCAATTTAAAGTATTCTTTGGCTTGTTTTCTGTTAAAAAAGCACAATCCAAAATCAAAAAAATCAACAGCTATTTGAACTTCATTTTTCTCATAAAGTTCAACCCATTGTTTATTGGCATTTGCATGTGCATGTGGGTTGCTTACAAGTAAAGGGCAGTGGCTGTTTAAAAGGCTTTTGAGGCTAGCTAATGGCAATTTGTTTAGAAGGGCTGCTTCTGCCAGATAAATCGCATCTATTTGCGGGTTATGCTGATCCAAATCTTCTAGGGCATGCGTAGTTGCTGTATGGCCAATTTTTATCAAAACCCAAGTTTCTTGCACCTGTTTCATTTCAAAAATCTGAACAGCATTGAGCGCAGTTAATAGTTGAGAAATGGCAGTTGCATGCTTACAATTCAGTTGAAATAAATGTTCGCTAAGTTGTTTATTGGTTGCGTTATTTCTTTTAATCGCTACCGCATCTTGATAAAGTTTAAATACAAATGGGGAGTGTAAAATGTCAATCGGCTTTGCCAAAATAAAATGACAAAGCCGATTGTAACTATTGAACAAGCTATTGAGCATGTTGATATGAAGCAGTTAATCTGATTAATCTACTTTTTGCTTTTTCAAATCTTTGAGTACTTTGAGCTTTTCTTCCAAACCTTGAATATGTTTTTTAGCAATTTCAATTTTTTGCATCATTTGATCTGCCATTGGATTTTTAGCATTTCCAGTCTTAAAGAATCCAAGGTTGTTTTCCCAAGTTTCAATGTCTTTTTTCATGCCTTTAATGCGTTCGTTCAGAATTTTTTCTTCTCGTTGTAATTTTTGGTTACCATTTGGAGAACTGGCTAAACTTTCAAATGACTCTTTGTCTTTCTCAAGCCTCATTTCTTTATTGAGTTGCTTGTATTTACCATACAACTTATCGAGTAAGTCGCTGTATTTTTTGTGAACGGCATCTTTAGCAGCATTCGGAACATAACCAATAGCACTCCATTCAGTCTGAACTTGTTTGAGTTCCTGGAATGGATTGCTCAATTCTTGAGTCAATAGTGTTTCTAGTTGCTGAATGATTGCATTTTTTTGTTCGAGGTTCTTCTCTTGCTCTTCTTTTACATTGGCATAACGTTCTGCTTTCTTTTCAAAAAACAAGTCACAAGCCGATCTGAATCTTTTCCAAATGGCATCGTTTACTTTGTCTGGTGCTGGGCCAATTTTTTTCCAACTTTCCTGTATTTTTTTCAATTCTTCAGTTTGTTTAGCCCAATCAATAGGCTGCGCAGCAATGCTTTCAGCAATTTCGCACAAACTTTCTTTTGCTTTTAGGTTATTGTTTCTTTCGGCATGTAAGGTTTTAAAGAATAGATTTTTATTGTTGTAAAAGGTGTTTCGGGCATCTTTAAATTCGTTCCAAACCTGGTCTCTAACAGGCATTGGTACATGTCCAATTTTTTTCCAAGATTCCATCAACTCATTAGAAACAGTGGTTTTTTCCATCCACTCCTTAATTTTAATGCTCTTAAAAGTTGAAAGTTCTTTTGCTGTTAAAAGTAAAGCATTTTTTGCATTTAAGTTTGCTGTTCTTTCTGCTTCAACCTCGGCACTTTTTGATTTGATGTACTCATATACCTTATCAACCTCGGCTTTGAATCTGTTCCAAATGTCATCAGACGCCTCTTTGGCTACTGGTCCTATATTTCTCCAATCTTCTTGAAATTTTTTAACGCCAATAAGCATTTTTTTAATGCTAGTTTCGTCTTTCGTTAAATTGCTAACATGTGCAATCAATTCTATTTTTGCATCTAAGTTTTTACTTCTGTCTAAATCTTTAAGTTCGTTGTTGATAGACAACCGGTCATAGAATATTTCAACCAGTACTCGATACCTCTCCCAAAGTTCATCAGCATTTTCTTTGGGTACATGTTTTATTTTTTTCCAATCAGACTGCAGTTCTTTTAACTTGTTTAATGAGCCTGCTGTTTCTTCTCCATCATTGAGTTTTTTTATTTCCTCTAAAATGGCTTCTTTCTGTTTTAGGTTCGCAACTTTTTCAGCTTCTTGTCTTAATCTTGCATCTTCCCTCTTTTGTTTGATAGATTTAAAGGCATTTGAGAACCTTTCTTTTGATCCATCTCCCTTGAATTCGAAACTGTCTTTGTCTCCGCCTTCTTCCATGTATTTTTCTAAGGCTTGTGCTTGTTCCTCTTGCCAAATATGTTCCAAGGCTGGTTTAATTGCCTTTAAAATAGACATGGCTTCATTGATCTCTTTGTCAGCAATGGTTGATTCAGCAATTTGAAGTAGTTCTTCTTTTTTCAAATTAGCAAAATCAGGCAATTCATCTAAAGATGCAATTTCATGCTCTTCTTCACTGAGCTCTACTACCTGTTGATCTATTACAGGTTCGTCAGGCACATGGTTTGTTTCAATCTGTGCTGAAGTTTCAACTTCATGAGAGGCTGCGTTTAATTCTTCAGAATTTAGCAGTTCATTACTTATGTTTTCCAACTCTTGATTCATTGTTCAATTCAATTGATTTCTAAAAAGGACACCAAAGGTATGGATTAAATCAATAATTTTGCCCTTGAAATTATTGAAAATAATTATGATATGGAATTGAAAATGATTGAATGTCCAAGAGATGCCATGCAAGGAATGGCTCATTTTGTGCCAACAAGCCTTAAAATAGCCTACTTGAACCAACTTTTGTCCATGGGTTTTGATACCTTAGATTGTGGAAGTTTTGTATCTCCAAAGGCCATTCCTCAAATGCGAGATACAGCTGAAGTGCTTGATTCTTTAGATTTAGGAAACTCCAACACGCAATTGTTGGTGATTGCAGCTAATTTAAGAGGGGCTATTGAGGCAAGTGAGTTTGATCAAGTAAATGCAATCGGATTTCCAATGTCAATTTCCCCAACGTTTCAGTTAAGAAATACCAATTCCAGTATAGATGAAGCCTATAAAACGGTTGATCAGATGCAACAGCTTTGTGTGAAGTCAAATAAAAACCTGGTTGTTTATTTGTCCATGGGTTTCGGAAATCCATACGGAGATACCTGGAATGTTGAATTAACAGCAGAATGGGCTTTTAAAATGAGCCAAATAGGGGTTCGTACCATTTCATTGAGTGATACTGTTGGTACGGCACAATTATCGGATATAGATGGCCTATTTAAATTGCTAATGAAAGAACTGCCTCAAGTAGAATTTGGTGCACATTTACATACCAATCCTGCATTTTTTGAGCCAAAATTAGCCGCTGCATATTCCGCGGGTTGTAGGCGTTTTGATGGAGCAATCAAAGGGTATGGGGGGTGTCCTATGGCTAGCGATCAGTTAACAGGAAATATGCCAACAGAGTTGATGTTACAATGGATGGATCAAAACAAAATAAAACATGGTATAGATTCAGAAAAATTAACTGAAACACTTTTAATGGCAAATCAAATTTTCAATGCTATCCATTGATTTTATTCAAAGCATCTAGGATGTTGGCTTGTATTCTTTGCTCAACATTTTCGTATGATTGTTTTTGAAAAGATTGGCCACTCACTTTTTCGAAAAGCTCTATGTAGCGTTCAGTCACCGAATTTACAAATGAAGTGTCCATGGTTGGTATAGATTGGTTCTCCAATCCTTGAAATCCGTTCTCAATGAGCCATTTTCTAACAAATTCTTTAGACAATTGTCTTTGTTGTTGGTCTTGATGCTGAATGGCTTCATAGGTTTCTGCATAAAAATATCGGCTCGAATCAGGGGTGTGTATTTCATCCATGAGCATGATTTTACCACCGATATGCCCAAATTCATATTTAGTATCTACCAAAAGTAGTCCTTGTTTTTTGGCATAATCACTGCCAAATTGAAAGAGTGCTCTGGTATATTTCTCTAATTCTATATAGGCTTCTTCACTGACAATTCCTTGAGCAATAATTTCTTCTCTTGAAATGTCTTCATCATGACCTACACTTGCTTTGATAGTTGGGGTAATGATAGGTGTTGGAAAGGCATCATTTTCTTTTAATCCATTTGGCATTTCAACCCCACAAATTACTCTTTTACCTAATTTGTATTCGCGCCATGCATGTCCAGACAAATAGCCACGAATCACCATTTCAATGGGGTAGGGTGTACAACAATATCCAATACTGACATTTGGATCAGGGCTAGCTATGAGCCAGTTTGGTACAATTGAAGCACTGAGTTCAAGAAAATGTTTTGCCAATTGATTCAATACTTGCCCTTTAAATGGAATAGGGGCTGGCAATACCACATCAAATGCTGAAATACGGTCACAGGCTACCATAACTAATAAATTGTGATTTATGGTGTAAACATCTCTTACTTTTCCTCTGTAAAATTTAGTTTGTGCAGGTAAACTGAAATGGGTTTCAACTAATGCGTTCATTTGGTGCTGTATTATGGATTGTTTTCTTTAATTTCTTTGGGTTTGCCCTCATAGGCTTTAATAATGTCTTTCACCAATTTGTGTCTGACAACATCTTCAAAATTAAGGTACGCAAATTCAATGCCTTTGATTCCTTTTAAAATTTGTACTGCTTTTAATAAGCCCGATTGCGATTGTTTGGGTAAATCTATTTGGGTTAGGTCGCCTGTAATGATAAATTTGGCACTTGGACCCATTCGGGTTAAAAACATTTTTAATTGCAAATCAGTTGCATTTTGAGCTTCATCTAAAATCACATAGGCATTGTCCAAAGTGCGGCCTCTCATAAATGCCATTGGGGCAATTTCTATCACACGGGTTTCAATGTATGATTTGAGTTTATCTGCAGGAATCATATCATCTAATGCATCGTACAAAGGCCTTAAATAGGGGTCAATTTTTTCTTTTAAGTCACCTGGAAGAAACCCCAAACTTTCACCTGCTTCAACCGCTGGCCTTGCAAGAATAATGCGTTTTATTTCTTTTGCTTTTAGAGCCTTTACTGCCAATGCAACTGCAGTATATGTTTTTCCAGTTCCTGCAGGACCAATGGCAAAAACAACATCATTTTTTTCTAAAGCCTTTACCATTTTTAATTGGTTAGGCGTTTTTGCCCTGATAATTTTACCATTATTTCCATACAAAATTATTGATGCATTTGGTATTCCTGCTGCATCAGTATTGGGTATGGTTTGGTTAGCTATTGCACCGCTTAAAATTGCTTCAACTTGCGTCTCTGATATAGTTCCAAATTGGTCTACAATTTTAGCCATCTCATTTATTTTTTCTTCAAAAAGGGCAATGTCAAATGCATCGCCAGTTAAGTTCAAGACTTCTCCTCTAGCCACTATTTTAAGTGAAGGAAAGTTTAACTGTAGCGTTTTTAAATGAACATGATTGGGCCCAAATAGGGTTGCTGAATCAAATTCTGAGAGACTAATTTCTTTGTTGTTCAAATTATCGTTTGCTATTTATTAATTTGCACAAAAATAATAAATTCATTTCGCTTTGGCTATTATTACTTTAACTTCCGATTATGGTTCAGGCAGTCATTATATTGGCGCTTTGAAGGGGGCTATTTTAAATAAGATTCCAGGCGCTCAAGTCATAGATATTTCTCACCAAACAGACAAGTTCAATCATGAACAGCTGGCTTTTGTTCTTGCTGGGGTTTACAAGAATTTCCCCAAAGGTACTTGGCATTTACTAGCAATTGATACTTCGGTGTTCGTGCACAAGCAAATCCTGGTCATAGAGCATGAAGGGCATTATTTTATTGGCGCAGATAATTCGGTTTTCAACTTTTTATTTCCGGTAAAGCCGACTAAAATTTATAGGCTGATTTTAAAACCTGCAGATGATAAAGAGTTGTTTCCTGAAAAAAATATTTTTATAGATGCCATTGCTCAGTTTGCTAAAAAAGGAGATTTAAAAGGCATTGCTGAGCCGGCTCAAATCAATAGAGATGTAATGGTTCATGCCCCTTTTTATGAAGGTAATTTACTCAGAGGAAGGGTTATTTTTATTGATTCATTTGACAATGCGCATACCAATATCCATAAAAAATTATTTGATGAATGTATTGGAGGCTCTCCATTTAAAATTCATTTATGGAAAAGGAGTCGATTAGACTTCATAGCTAGCAGTTATCAATCAGAAAGAGATGGGGAAGAGGTTGCTGTTTTTAACTCAAACGGTTTTTTAGAAATTGGAATGTCAAGAGGAAGAGGCGCTCAATTAATGGGTTTGAGTGCCAACGCTAAAATTATGATTGAAAAATTAAATAGAGATGATTCATAGATTTGTTAAAATGAATTTTAGGCCAGAGGAAATTACTCAATTTAAAGCTGTTTTTGAGGCCTCAAAACAACATATAGCAGCATTCCCAGGATGCATGGGATTGAAGCTGATTCAAGATATTACCCAAAAAAATATACTTTACACCTACAGTATTTGGGGCCAAGAGTCAGACCTAGAAGCTTATAGA
>CANHRW010000108.1 GCA_947462865.1 Bacteroidota bacterium
GTTCCCGATTCAATTAAAAAAGCATTTAAAACAAAAAATGGCAGAACCGTTTTAGATGGTGGTGGTGTTGAACCTGATTTGGTAACTCCCTTGCCACCTTTGTCTTTGTTTACTCAAACACTTATTTCACAATTTGTAATTTTTGATTTTGCCACTACATACCGTCAACAACATGCCAGTTTGCCAACTGATGCCCAAAATTTTAAAATCAGCAATGAATTGTATGAACAGTTCAAAAAATATGTATTAGAAAAAGACTTTCAATTTGTTTCTCAATCGGAACAAGAGTTAGAAAATTTTAAAAAGAAAGCAGTAGAAGAAAAATATTTTGATGCAGTTCAAACAGCATACGAACAAATTAAAAAGCAGTTGGCACAAAACAAATCGCAAGAATTGGCACAAAACAAATCAGAAATTGCTGCATTGCTAACTGAAGAAATTGTGAAGCGTTACTATTTTCAAAATGGCAGAACAGAGGCTTCTTTTCAGTTCGATACCGAAATTCAAGAAGCTTTAAAATTGTTTGCAAACCCTCAGCAAATGCAGGCCATTTTAGCTGTTAAAAAATAAATATGCTTGAATTAACAGATTATATATTACTGACTGTTTTTGGAGCTGCTGGTGCATTTATGGCTGGTTTTTTAGGTGTAGGTGGCGGTATCATTTACATTCCTGTGCTCGACTATTTTTTACACAAGGCGGGCATGCAAAACGAACAATTGGTGAAAGCCATTTTAGCCAATTCTTTGTTTACCATTATTTTTTCGGGCACAGTGGCATCTTACAAACAATACAAGTTGGGTAATTTTTTTCCAAGACAAATTGTTTGGACAGCATTGCCTGGTATTTTAGTTGCGCTTACCTTTACTTATTTCATTCAAACAGGAACTTGGTATAGCAAATCATTATTCAATATGGTATTTGCAAGCATGTTGTTATTGATAGTAGTAAAAATGTTGCTGCCATTTAGAATCACTGAATCTCAAGCGGAAGCAAGAGCAACTAAGTACATGGGTGTAGGAGTTTTTGCTGGTTTAATAACAGCATTTTCAGGCTTGGGTGGTGGCATTGTCATGACCCCGTTGTTTACTGATTGGCTCAAACAACCCATTAAAAAAGCCAGCGCCATCTCCAATGGAGTAATTCCACTTTTTGCATTGAGTATTGGCATTTACAATGTTTTTGGTGTAGAAGTGCAAGAGGTGGTTCAGGGGCAATTTGGATGGGTTGTTTTGCCTGTTGTTTTGCCCATGATTGTAGCTACATTTTTATTCGCTCCAATAGGGGTGAGTACTGCTCAAAAATTCAGTTCTAAAACCATCAGGTTAGTTTTTGCCTTATTTGTTTTGTTGGTTTTATTGAGGCTCTTGTGGCAGCAATTTGGCTAATTCAAACCCAGCGCTTATTTTTCAGCAATGAAACTCAGTATTGTTATTCCTGCTTACAACGAAGCCGAATCTATAACAGAAACCTTAACGGCTTTGCATGCTTGCCTTGAGCAACACCAAATTGAACATGAAATTGTTGTAGTGAATGACAATTCTAAAGACAATACTTTGCAAGTATTAGAAGCCCTGCAATCTGAAATCAAATCATTGAATTTTGTTACCAATACTGGCCCCAATGGATTTGGCTATGCCATTCGAAAAGGACTGAACCATTTTACTGGTGATTGTGTTGCCATTATGATGGCCGATTTGTCTGACGACCCAGCCGACTTGGTAAAATATTACCAAAAAATGCAGGAAGGTTTTGATTGTGTTTTTGGCAGCCGTTGGAGTAAGGGTGGAGCAGTTTATGATTACCCCAAGCACAAGCTTTTTTTAAACAGATTGGTCAATAACATGGTAAGGTTGCTGTTTGGCATTCGTTACAACGATTGTACCAATGCATTTAAACTGTATAGAAAAGAAACCATAGAAGGCATTCAACCATTGTTGTCGCCACATTTTAACTTAACGCTTGAAATGCCCCTAAAAGCAATTGTTCGCGGGTATACGTATGCTGTGGTTCCAAACAGTTGGCGCAATAGAAAATTTGGAGTCAGCAAGTTAAAAATTAGAGAAATGGGTTCGCGTTATTTCTTTATTTTATTGTATTGCCTCATCGAAAAATTCTTTGCCAGAGGCGATTTTAAAAAGAAATGGGATTAATGGTCTGCTGGCAATTGGTAATTGTAAAATCCTTCTGAATTGGGTTTGATTTTTTTCAGCAATTCAACCAAAGTTGATTTTAGTTCTTCAATGTTTATTTTCTTGTGTGCTGATACAAACACCACCGGATAATTTTCTTTAGCCATCCAAGAATTTTTCAATTGAATGATATAATCTTCTTTGCCCGATACGGTTTCTTCATTTAAAATAAAAGGAGCTTGCAGGGCATCAATTTTGTTAAATACCAATAAAATGGTTTTGTCTCTTGCTCCTATTTCTTTGAGTGTTTCGTGCACTACATGAATTTGGTCTTCAAATCCTGCGTGGCTTATATCCACTACATGCAAAAGCAAATCAGCTTCTCGAATTTCATCGAGGGTTGATTTAAAACATTCTACCAATTGGTGAGGTAATTTTCTAATAAAACCAACTGTATCGGTTAACAAAAAGCTTTGTTCAGGCCATACCACTTTTCTGACCGTACTGTCTAAAGTGGCAAACAATTTATTTTCGGCAAAAACCTCACTTTTACTCAGTAAGTTCATCAATGTAGATTTGCCCACATTGGTATATCCAACTAGCGCAACCCTTGCTTTGTTATCTCTGTTTCTTCTTTGCGTGTAAGCTTGTTTGTCTATAATGTCTAAGCGTTCTTTGAGCTTGTCTATTTTGGTGCGCAAGGCGCGGCGGTCGGTTTCAATTTCAGTTTCACCAGGTCCTTTCATACCTATGCCACCTTTTTGTTTACTCAAGTGGGTCCACATACGGGTTAGTCTGGGCAATAAATATTGGGCTTGGGCCAATTCTACCTGAAATTTTGCCTGTGCAGTTCGTGCCCTTGAGGCAAAAATGTCTAAGATTAAATTGCTTCGATCTAATATTTTAACCTGCAAGGCTTCTTCTAAATTTCTGATTTGAGATGGGCTCAGTTCGTCATCAAAAATCACCAGGTCAATTTCAAAAGCAACTACATAATCTTTGATTTCAGCTAGTTTACCTTCACCAACATAGGTTTTGGGATGCCTATTGGGCAAGCGCTGTAAAAAGCGGTTTTTTACCACTGCTCCAGCAGTTAATGCTAAAAATGCCAATTCGTCTAAGTACTCTTCGGCTTGTTCTAGTCTTTGTTGTTGAGTAACTACGCCAACCAAAACAGCAGTTTCATGCGGTTTCTGAGTTTCAAATATTTTTTGCCTTGCCATTAAAAAATCATTCAAACAAGCACTTGCTTGCTTATTTTCGTTTAAGTGTTCAACTTGCAAAGTAATGTCAAAATTTAAGCTTTTGTGTTTTCTTTTTCTGTTACTGCCTATTCCGCTTTTAGCGCAGCAGATAGACATGGGTAATGCACAAAAAATAAAAACCAAAACCTATTATTCACAGATAATTGGTGAGCAGGGGGGCAGTGTGTATTTACTGCGTTGTAAAAACCAGTTATTCAATTCAGAATTAACCATCGAAAAATACAATAGCAATTTGGCTTTGGAACTCTCCGTTCCATTGCCATTGGCTGTAAATGGTTTGGTAGAAAGGGTGTTGCTTTTTGAAGAACAATTGTTGGTGTTTATTTCTGCTAAAAACGAAAGCACACAAACCATCGATTTGTTGGTTCAACGCCTCGATTTGAATTTCAAGCCCATTCAATTGCCTAAAATATTATGTAGTATACCAGCAGCAAAATTCTTGGCCAAACGTACCATTCAAATCAAGCCCAATGCCAATAAAAGCTTGTTTACTGTAATGCTCATGAGTTTGGGCGAATCTGAACAAGCCATCTTGCATTTTTACCAATATGATATGGCATTGAACCAAAAATTTGGCAAACAGTTTTTGTTATCAGACACGGAGCCCAATGTGTTTATTTCTGCCTTTGAGGTAGCTAACACAGGTGAAACATTTGCGCTGATAGATTATCCCGAAAAACAAAAAATAGTGAAGGAAAGGAAATATTTCTTGTATGGTTATTTTCCAGCCGCTGATCAAATTCTTGAATTCAATATTCAAGCCAAAGACACATTTGTCATTGAAGACCTTGGTATCTGTCTCAATAATTTTAAGCAAACTATTGCAGTTACAGGTTTGTGTGCTCCTTCTACAAATGCAGGTGTTACAGGGTATTTTTTTAGGTCATATGCTCTGGCTAATGGGCAATTGCTACAATCGAGCAGTGCTATGTTTGATGAAAAATTTCTCAAACAAGTTGCAGCTACTCGCATAGACCGTTTCAATGCAGATTTGAACGATTTTTACATTCGCAAAATATTGCCCAGAAGCGATGGAGGCTGCCTGTTATTGACAGAAAAATACTACCAAACCAGGCAAAATTATACCTACTATGTAAACAATTATCCGCAAACCAGCTCTCGAATCATTTATAACTTTGATGAAATTGGGGTAATGAATATTCAGGCTGATGGCAGTTTACAGTTTGCTGAATTGATTAAAAAACACCAAAGTGCTTCATCAGATGCTGGTTATTTGTTGTCTTTTTTACCAGTAGTTACCCAAGACCAAATTTATTTGTTATTCAATGACGAAGGAGCTGATAAAACTCAGCTTACCCTTCAAAGTATCAGCTATACTGGCCATTTAGACCAACATATATTGCTTAAGAATTCAAATTCTAACTGTTCTATCATCCCATCAGAATACAAACAAATTTCAGCCAACACTGCAATTATTTGCGCAATTCGAGATAAGCGATTTACTTTGATGAGAATAACCTTTTAAGCATTGCTCAGTATATTCAGAATAAATAGCGTTTTTGCCTTTGTAGGAATACTCTTGTTTACATTGGTATTGCGGATGTCGCCTTTTTTTCATCCGGTTGTCAGTACGGCAATACCCAATACTCCATTGGCACAGTATTTCTTTTATTGGTTTGATATTGTCCCTGAATTTGGTTTTTCGCAATACCTGTTTTCTTCCTTGCTGGTTTTTTTACAGGCTTTGCTGGTTCATTTTATTGCATCTACACATACTGTATTGTACAAAACAACCCCAATGCCAGCTTTGTTCTTTGTAATCATAAATAGCATTTATCCAGAACAATTGTTTTTAACCCCACAGCTTATTTCTAATACATTTTTATTGTTAATGCTGTTCAGGTTGTTTTATCTATACGAGTCTGAGAGTCCACTCATGCTGGTGTTTGATGCAGGTTTGTTTTTGGGATTTGGGCTCCAGTTTACTTATGATGTTTGGATATACTTACCGTACATCATTATCAGTATCATTACCCTTACGTCATTTAGTTTAAGATATGTCCTTATAGCTATTATTGGACTCATGTTACCAGCTTATTTTGTAGGAATTTTGTTTTATTTGACAGATCAATTTGGTTCGTTCTTGCAATCGTTTCAGTACAGTATTCAAAAAAGCTATTTCAATCCAATTCATATCAATGCTAAGCAAATTTTCCCGTTCTTTTTTATGTTGATCCCTTTGATACAATCATTGTTTAATTTACAAGTGAACTACTTTAGAAACAAAGTAAAAACTAGGCGTGTACAATTGAGTATTGCCATTCTGTTGTTGTTTGGGTTGGTTTCTTTGGTTGTAGAAAACGAAGGCTTTAAATACGGTTTGCCATTTTTAGCAACACCTGTTTGTTTGCTTATGGCAAATTATTTCAATAGCGAAAAAAGGTATTGGTTCAAAGAACTTTTGTTTTGGGGAATGTTAGGCGCTATTGCCATGGTTCAAATAGGTTTTATTTAATGTTTTATTTGTTTTCCAAAATATTGTATGCATTGGTAGCACCTGTGAGCTTGGTGGTTTTATTTTTTGTAGGTTATTTAATCAGTACCAATAAAAAATTCCTATACACTGCTTTCTTTCTTACTGTATTTTTTTCAAATCCATTTATTGCACAAACCATGATGGGTTGGTACGAAACCAAGCCTATTGCTATTCCTGAAAATGAACATTACGATGCCATTATTTTGTTGGGAGGTTTTACCAGTACAATAGAGGTTGATGGCAAACCCAGGCCAGTATATAGCGATGGTAACGACCGCATGATGCAAGCCATAGATTTATTTACTGATGGGGTTTCTCATTGTTTGATTTATTCTGCTGGAAGAGACAGTGTTTTTAACAAATACTTGCCTGAATCTATTTTAGGCAAACGCTACTTGGTTAAATCAGGTATACCCGATTCTTGTATTTGGGTCGAATCTAGTTCCATCAATACCTATGAGAACGCCAAATTTACACGTGATTTACTCGAACACAAAATGCCCAATTGGCAACAAAAGAAATTTTTATTGTTGAGTTCGGGATTTCATTTGCCGAGGGCTGTTGCATGTTTTAAAAAGCAAGGCATACAAGTAGTTCCTTATGCCACCGATTTGCGTTCAATACAGAGCAAATTCACCCTGTTAAATACCTTGATGCCAACTTATGGTGGCTTTGAAATTTGGACATTCTTGCTTAAAGAATGGATTGGTCAAGCGGTATACAGACTGAAGGGCTATTGTTAGTTCAATTGTCAATTAGTTGTCATACCTTTCAATTCAAGCAATCTTTCGCAATGTTTGCTTAACTTTGCCCTCTATATTGCATGGACCTAGTTAAAGACATAGTAGAAATAGGCTTTTTGTTCTTCCTGATTAAAGGGTTGTTATGGATAGTGCTTTTTTTATTGGTTTATTTTGGCTTGATGAACAAAGAAAAAATGCGTTCAATACAGGCAAAATTCAGGTTTAGAAAAAAGAA
>CANHRW010000109.1 GCA_947462865.1 Bacteroidota bacterium
ACAAGTATTAAAAAATCCCTTTGCATGCAAAGGGATTTTTTTTGGCCATTGACTAACCCATATTAAATGACAATTGCTTCGTGAAATAGTTATTGGTCCGTATTTTTTAAGGGCTTTTAGTAAATTAATTTTCAAAAGTTTAGAAAATTAAAGACAATAAAAAAGGCGAATCACATTGTGATTCGCCTTTTTTAAAGAGATAAACTCCTTATTTGATAATGGTTAATTTCTTAGTTTGAATATGACCTGCATCGTTCAATTCAACAAAGTAGATACCAGTTGACAATTGGTCGCAATTGATAGACTCGTTAGAGTTGATAGCACTGCTGTTCATAACAACTTTGCCATTGATATCTAATACTTTGAAAGTAGCCAAAGGACTGCCGTTCCAATTGATATTGAATGAAGAATGTGTAGGATTAGGATATATTTCAAAAGTATTTTCTGCTTTCTTCACATCTTCCATACCCAAAGCCCAATCTTGCATGGTCCAAGTAGATTGATAAACTTCTTTGGTGTCATCATTTTGAATGAAGGCTACAACAGCCATGTCATAAAATTCTTCTACAGAATTCTCAGTTAAAAGATTAACACCGTTGTATGCAGTACCTTGTGCAGTGCTCACAATTGCACTAGTTGGTAATCTGTAAGCTCCAGGGAAAGTATAACTGATATTGATATTTTGTGCAACATCTTTACCTGTAAAGTTGAAAACGATACCTGAATCTGGTAACATTTTTTTCATTACAAAGCTGAATTTTGTTTCACCATTGTTTTTAATGTTTTTAGTAGTTTCTTTTTCAACCAAAGCAACTCTTAATCTATAGTTGCCAGCTGGTATGTCAAGTGTAGGAGTTACCGTTATAGCAATGTCAGCCTTTTGACCTGTCATGGTTAAGCTACTTGTCATATCTACTGCAGTTATTTTGGTTTGGTATTGGTCAAAAATTTCAGCAGTTAAAAAGTTTGGATTGTCAGACCATCCACCGTCAATTTGCATTTGAGGAACGCCTGAAACACCACCATAGTATTCACCTCTGTTTAAACATTCAAATGTAAAATAAGGGTCACCAGTGCCTGGGAAATAATATTGGTACTTCAACAAAGCGAATTTGCCTGGTTTGTCTTTCAATATGCTAAAAATCTTTGTGTTACCAGGGTTACATGGAGGGCATGTAGATGAAGTGAAGACTTCTCCTAAGGTACGTCTTGGAATGGCTCTATCTGCAACTAAAATGCTGTTTTCTTTTACGTTGTCACTGAAATCCCCATCTAAACCATCATTAGGATCTGTAATCCAAACACGGAAATTAGCAACACCACCTGTGGTTTGTTGGTAAGGAATATTATGGGTAAAGCTATAGTTCCCATTTCCACTACCTACAATTGGGGTAATGTTTTTAATGGTCATAGTGAATGAATCACCACCGTTAACTGAATACTTAATTTTAAATGCACTTAATGGATCAGCGCCTAAGTTAACAATTGAACCAGTTAAAGTAATGTCTTCGTTGATAACACCAAATGTTGCTAAATTAACGCTAGCCAATTTTACATTGTTTGCAGGTTGGTTTCCGTATGTAAAAGCGAACACTTTATCTGTGCTATTGTCTCTAGAACCTAATTTATTAGGAAAATCTCTTAATGAATTTCCGCCTACCATGGTAGCAATGCTTCCATCACCATTTTGACAGCCAATAGTAGCTGTAAATGGTCTGCTAAAGTTTGCATCGTTGTATATCAGGTCAAAACCACCAGATTCTTTTAATACGATTGCAAAATACAAATAACTGGTATCTGAAATTGAAGATGAAACAGAGAACCATTGAATCACATGTCTTCTGTTTGGTGCTGTTCCAAGTGTAGTTGCATTTACAACATCCGGAACATTGTTTATGTTAGTTATAACAGATTTCAATGCTAAGTTATCCCAGAATCCGAAAATAGCGTTTTTAGGCGCACTGGCATCTGGAATAGACATGTTAGTGCTTTGACTTGCTGTTTCAGCCATGTCAAATGTAATATAGCCGTTGTCACTGGCTTTGTAGCTTGTTACAACTTGTCCATAAAATTCCCATGTAAAAGGAATGTTTTGTGATGCAGACAATACATCATTAGAATTGGTAGGGATGATTGTTGAACCCTGAGTTTGAGCAGTAGTGTAATCTGATGGAGTACCCGTAGATGTGATGGAATAATAGCCTGTTTGAGCTATTGTACTTCCAGCAATTGCTAAAAAAGCAACAATACTAAGTAGTGTTTTTTTCATGTTATATAGTTGTTATTTGTATGTTTTAGTTGTGTATATGCAAGGTTCACAAAATTTCGCAAAATTGCAAACACTTAATTTTTTGGCTGTTAGTCTTTTTCACTAAAAGACTAGTCTAATAGAATCATCAAAAAGTTGTTTGTCTGAAACTTATTTATTGATAAATTTAGGATGGATGAGGTTTTCTATAGAAAATATTTCATCCCATTTTTCTTTGCTTATAAGCTGTTGTTCTTCTACCACTATCTCATAAATGTTTTTACCTGAATGAAGCGCCTCTCCAGCAATCTCAGAACTTTTTTCATAACCCAATATTGGATTGAGTTGAGTGACAATACCAATACTGTTCATTACCATTTCTCTGGTTCTATCAGCATTTGCTGTAATGCCAACAATACATTTATCTACTAACGAATGAATGGCATTCCCTAAATATTCCAATGAGGTAAATACTGCAAATGCGATAACTGGCTCCATTACATTGAGTTGCAATTGCCCTGCTTCAGCAGCCATCGTAACCGTTAAGTCTTGGCCAATGACATAATAACAAGTTTGATTCACCACTTCTGGAATAACAGGGTTCACTTTCCCGGGCATAATTGAAGAACCAGGTTGTCTGGCTGGCAAATTAATCTCATTGAATCCAGTTCTAGGACCAGAACTCAATAACCGTAGATCATTGCAAATTTTAGAAACTTTTACGGCATTTCTTTTTAAGGTCCCCATGATTTGCACATAGGCACCAGTATCGCCAGTTGCTTCTATCAAGTCTGGGGCTAAACATACAGGAATGCCAGCTATTTCAGCCAAATGCTTTACACAAATTTCGGCATAGCCTTCTGGTGCATTTACACGGGTACCAATTGCGGTAGCTCCCATATTTACCTCCAATAACAATTCTTGAGCCTCTTTTAACCTACTAATGTCTTCTCCAATTGTAGTTGCAAATGCTTTAAACTCTTGTCCTAGTGTCATTGGAACTGCGTCTTGCAACTGGGTTCGGCCCATTTTTAAAACAGTATCAAATTCAATTGCTTTTTTTAAAAAGGACTGTTCAAGTTTCTGTAGTGTTTTTAAGTAGTCTGATAGTTTGTAGTGCAATGCTATTCTAAATGCAGAAGGGTATGCATCGTTGGTTGACTGCGAGCAATTGACATGGTTATTAGGATGTAAATGCTCGTAGGCGCCTTTGATATAGCCCATTTTAATTAGCCCAATGTTTGCAATTACTTCATTGGCGTTCATATTACAGGATGTGCCTGCACCACCTTGTATCAAGTCAGAAACAAATTGATTGTCATACTTACCCGTAACTATTTCATCACAAGCATACAATATAGCATCTTTTACTTGCTCGCTTAGTACACCGCATTCATAATTTGCTAAAGCGGCTGCCTTTTTAACATAAGCCAATGCCTTTATAAAATAAGGTTCTTTAGCAATTGGAATACCAGTTATGTTGAAGTTCTCTTTTGCTCTAAAAGTTTGTATGCCATAAAACAATTCATCGGGGATGTCTAATTCTCCCAAAAAATCATGTTCTTTTCTTGTAACTTTATTCATAGACTGATTTAAAAACCAAACTTAGTTAAAAAATCAAGAAAATTACAAGTGCACCAAGTGTCTAGCTTACCATTAGGCTACAGCCTCTTTGCTCACTTTGGTCTCTTCTGCCCAAAACTTCAAATGTAAAATCTGGGTGTTCAATACCTAAATCAGCAGTTTGTATAAAACAACAAGAGTGTATATTGGCTAAGTCAACGACTTGGATTACTCCTGTTTTGCCCATTTTGGCGGCACTTCTAGGGTCATTAATATCTGTAATGAAAGTTCTAGCCCATTTAGGGCCTGTGAAATTGCCATTTTGGCTTGTGTAAAATTGGCTTTGCATTTCACACATGCTGTATTCGGAATAAATGGTATTGGTTTGAAATTGGTTCATCAAAGTCTCGTACAATTCCATTTTAGTGATTTCTTTTTTTCTCCCTTTCATTCCACCAGTTTCTATAATCTTGCCATAGTTAATAGGGATAGGAAATTTTTTGGCAAAATCGAGTAAGCCAAAAGTTACTCCAAATAAAAAATACGGCTCTTTTTTTGACTCTAATAATTTAATTTTAGCAGCCAATTGCTCATGTTCATATAAGTAAAATCCGTTAAGCGGATGCTTGCTTTTTTTCATTAAAGCTTGAACCATATATACCAAAGAGGAATTTTCTTTTTCAAGATAAGAGGGGAGTAAGCCAAGTATACATTTATTGGCAATTGACCCGAAATGATTTTGGAAATGGGTAAAAATGCTTTGCTCGTAGATGCTTAGATCAACAATAAAATGTTTGCTATTTCCTGTTAGGCTAGTGCCACTGCTTTCAAATGTTTTTAACACAGGAAATTGGTTGCTTTTGATTTCATGTGTTTTAAAGAACTCAATAGGAAGAAATGGAATATCACCTATTTTTTTAATGTCATTACCTTGTTGAATGCCCCAAATTTTTGCATATTCTCTATAAACAACATTGTGGTTATACTGGTATTGGAATGCATCCAAACACAATTCCTCAAAATTGCTTAGATTTGAATTGAATATTCTATGAGGCCAAAGATCAATAAATTCAGACATGTTATTTTTTTGCTCAGCTTGCCGTTATGCTATTTGCAATGCAAAAAAACAGAAATAACTTCAGAAATTCCTCAGATTGCCTTCAAGAGAGCATCTTTTTTACAAAATATTCAAGGTAAAGATTCGCTATTGGTTTTAACTATCACCTACAAAGATGGAGACGGAGATTTGGGTTTGGGTCAGTCTGATACATTCGCACCGTTTAACCCATTAATTGACAGTGTGGGCAAATCACTGAATCCTTATTACCAAAATTTGCATATCAGTTATTTTGAAAAATATTTAGGGCAATTTCAGGTGGTAACTAATCCGTTTAATAATGCAGACACCTTAACCTATGCATACCGGTTTGAAAATTTAACTCCCGATGGCAGACACAAATCAATTAGAGGAGAAATTGAGGTTAAAATAAGTCCCAATGCATATCCCAATGCTACAGATACAACACTCTATGAGGTTTATATATACGACAGGGCTTTGCACAAAAGTAATGTTGTACAAAGCCCTGTTGTAGTTTGGAACAAATAAAAACTGACTAGAAGTCGTCGTCATCGTCTTCATCTTCATCAAAATCGTCAAACGATTTTGGCTCATCAATTTCTAATTCATCAATTTCCAAATCATCATCCTCATTTTCATCATCTTCATCTTCGATGAAAGTGTTTTTTAGTGGTGTCTTTTTGGCTGCTGCTTTAGTTGTTGGCGATGCAGTTTTTTTAGTTGTTTTTGTTGCTGACGGTTTGCTAGCTTTAGTCATGTTTCAAATGTAGTTACTTGTGCAAAGTTAAAAGTAATTTTTATACAATTTAATGGGCGCTTTAAATAATTTCCGTGAATTAAAATTTGATTCAATACAAAATCAAGCATTTTCAGAAAAAAATTAAAAAAAAGTATCGATTGCAACTTTAAAAGTATTGCAATGCGCATTAACAATATCTGATATTTTACTTGAGTAACCACCACCCATGGCAGTTACAACAGGTATTTTCATTTTTATGCAGCTTTCATAAACCATTTTATCTCTTAGCGTACAAGCCTCTTGGCTAATGGCCAATTTGCCTAATTTATCTGTTTCTAAAATATCAACTCCTGATTGGTAAAATACAAATTCTAAATGAGGTTGTTCAAAAACCATTTTGAGTCCAAATTCTAATTTTTCTAGGTATTCATTGTCTTTTATTCCATCTGCTAATTCAATATCAAGGCTTGAAACTTCTTTTTTAAATGGAAAATTGTTTTTTCCATGCATGCTAAAGGTAAAAACAGCACTGTTTTTTTTAAATATTGATGCAGTTCCGTTTCCTTGATGCACGTCTAAATCTATTATGGCAATTTTACTTGCCTTTTTATGTTTTAGCAATATTTGTGTGGCAATTGCAAAATCGTTTAATAGGCAAAATCCTTCACCTTTGTCTGAAAATGCATGGTGTGTGCCACCTGCAATATTCATTGCCGCTCCATATTGTATTGCGTGTGCACAACAATCTATTGTGCCTTGCATGATTTTAAACTCTCTGTCAACTAATGATTGTGTTAATGGAAACCCAATTCTTCTAATTTCAGCAGCATTTAAACACTGGTTTATCAATTTGTTTAAGTAATCTTTGTCGTGACACAATTGAATTTCTGCGATGTTGGCAATTCCGGGTTCAAAAAAATGGGTTTCATTCAAAACTGCTTCATACAATAGCTGTTCTTTAATAAGGTCGTATTTTATCATTGGAAAGCGATGACCCTCCACTAAGGGATGATTGTAACAAGAAGACCAGGCAGTTTTTAGCATGATATTAGCATTTTTTAGTGCAAGTGAATAGTGTCTTTGTCAAATTTTTCACGTATACTTGATTACAATTTTAAAGTTTCTCACGCTAATAATCACATTGTGAAACTAACAGTCATCAAAGAAAGCAGACCCGGAGAAAACAGGGTTGCACTTACCCCACAGGTTTGTACCCAATTGATTA
>CANHRW010000110.1 GCA_947462865.1 Bacteroidota bacterium
CAAGACCGCAATTCGGAATTGGTCAAACAACATTTAGAAAGCTTAAGATCGGCTGCAACAGACGGGCGCAATGTCATGCCATATATAGTTGATGCAGTTGATGCTTACGCCACTTTAGGAGAAGTAGCCGATTTATTCAGAGATATTTATGGCGAATACAGGGCATAAATTTTTGTTGGGTCAACTATTGAGCCCAATTAAAATGCTAAAGTTATTGGCTGTAGTATTGCTTTTAACGTCTTGTCATAAGACACTTTTTATTTCTAAAACCAATTATAAGCAAAGGCTATTGGTGGTTGATAAAAACACCAAGCCTGATAGTGCGTTTTTGCTACAAATTTTACCCTATAAATTAAAACTAGACAGTCAAATGAATGAATTGATTGTCCAAAATGAGGTAGAATTAAAAAAAGAACAACCTGAAGGTAGTTTGGGTAATTTTTTAGCTGATCAATTGATGGCGTATGCCCAATTAAATCTAAATCCGAAGCCTGATTTTTGTTTATTGAATCATGGGGGATTGCGTTTACCTGCTATTTATCCTGGTCCAGTATACCTGAGAACTTTATTTGAATTACAGCCCTTCGAAAACCAATTGACTTTGGTAAAAATTAAAGGCAAAGACTTAGCCATTATTGCCAAATTGGTAAAAGAATGGGGGGGAGCACCGGTTAGCGGACTCAGGCTGGTATTTCAATCTGGTAACCTCATCAATGCTACTATTAACGGACAAGCCATACAAGAAGACAATGACTATTGGGTATTGACCAGCGATTATTTAGCCAATGGTGGAGATTATGCCAATGTACTCAAAGCAATCAACGAGAAAATATTTTTGCCAACCAAACTCAGAGATGCATTGATTTTGAGCTTGAGAGCAATGGCTAAAAATGGACAAACTATTCAAACCAAAAAAGATGGCAGAATTCAATTCACTCAATAGAAGGTTATTTCTAAAGCGCAGTTCATATTTGGTTGGATTTGGTGCCATAGCAAGCAGTCCATTTGCGGCTTTGGGTTCTAATGACAAGCGTCAATATTTAACTGTATTGCATACCAACGATTGGCACAGTAGAATAGAAGCCTTTCCTGATACAGACAAAAACAATGCTGGTAAAGGAGGTGCTGCATCTAGGGCAACACTCATCCAACAAATTAGAAATGAAGCCTCCAATGTGCTGTTGTTAGATGCAGGAGATATTTTTCAAGGAACTCCCTACTTTAACTTTTATGAAGGGGCTTTGGAATACAAACTCATGACCGCAATGGGTTACGATATTGCTACTCTTGGTAACCACGATTTTGATAACGGCATTCAAGGAATTGTAAAACAATTGCCACTTGCAGGTTTTCAATTTGTCAATGCCAATTACGATTTTACCAAAACAGCATTAAAAGGTCATGTGCATCCTTACCGCATACTACACAAACAAGGCATCAAAATTGGGGTATTTGGAATAGGTATAGATTTAAAGGGCTTGGTGCCTGATGCCAATTTCCAAAATTTAATTCATTACAACCCCATTCAAACAGCCGAACAAACGGCAGCCATTCTAAGAAATAAAAAATGCGATTTAGTCATTTGCTTGTCTCATTTGGGTTTTGAATACAAAACCAACCAAACAAGCGATTTGGTATTGGCAAATTCTAAAGCAGACATCGATTTAATCATTGGTGGGCATACCCATACTTTTTTAAAAGAACCTGTTTTAGTTAAAAATCAATTGGGCAAGTCTGTAATCATTAATCAAGTAGGCTGGGCAGGGCTCCAGTTAGGGCGCATCGATTTTGAATTTGAACAAGGTGTTTACAAGCAGCTCACTAGCCAAGCAAGCTCCATAGCTATAACTTGTATTTAAGATAACTGGTATAATTACAAGAGCTGATTCCTGTAAAATTCTACAATTCTTGAATCTCAAATTGACTTTAATTTCTATAGTAACTTTTTTTCAAAAAAAAAATTTATTTACCCCCAAAATAAAATGATGTTAAAAATCAGTGCATAAATTATTTTTTGAAAACATTTATACATTTTTATGTGAATAAGGTTTGTGTATGTGAACTTTTTTAATCATTTTCACGAACGTATTTATCATGGAAAAAGTTATGACTGAAAAGAGTTTCGAAAGTGTATGGAATAATATTCTAAAATTGATTCAAGACAATGTGCCTACGCAGAGTTTCAGAACTTGGTTTGAGCCAATTAAACCCATTCGACTAGACAATAAAGTATTGACTATACAGGTGCCTTCTCAGTTCTTTTATGAGTGGCTCGAAGAACATTATGTCAATTTGTTGAAAAAAACACTCAAACAAGAGCTTGGCGTTGGTGCAAGGTTAGAATACAATATCATTGTTGAAAATGGTACTGGTACCTCAAGTCCTTATGTGGTGAATTTGCCTGGTAGCAGTTCGCAAAAAAGCGAAACCCAACAAGCAGGTCAAGGTTTGAATTTGAATCCAGGTATTAAGAATCCATTTATTATACCAGGTATCAAGAAAATTAATATTGATAGCAACCTCAACGCTTCATTAACCTTTGATAACTTTATTGAAGGAGATTGTAACAGGTTGGCAAGAAGTGCTGGTTTAGCAGTTGCTAATAAACCTGGAGGTACTTCTTTTAATCCATTAATGATATTCTCAGAAACTGGTTTAGGAAAAACCCATTTGGTTCATGCAATAGGAAATCTAATCAAGCTTAACAATAAAAATAAGATTGTATTGTATGTGCCTGTCGAAAAATTCATCAACCAGTTTGTAGATGCCATCAGAAACAATTCAAGTCAAGATTTCATTAATTTTTACCAACAAGTAGATGTACTCATAGTTGATGATGTTCAGTTTTTAGAAAACAAACAAAAAACACAAGAAATCTTCTTCACTATTTTCAATCACTTGCACCAACAAGGCAAACAAATCATCCTTTCTAGTGATAGAGCGCCTAAAGATTTGAAGGGAATGGATGAGCGTTTGTTGAGCCGATTCAAATGGGGCTTATCTGCAGATCTTCAAGTGCCTGATTTTGAAACCAGGTTAGCCATTTTAGAACATATGATGTATAACGATGGTATCAATTTAAACCGTGAGGTAGTTGAGTATGTCTCACACAACATCAATACCAATGTTAGAGAATTGCAAGGTGCTTTGGTAAGTTTATTGGCGCAAGCTAGTCTCAACAAAAAAGAAGTCAATTTAGATTTAGCCAAACAAATTCTTAAAAACTTTGTCAAGAACAATACCCGTGAAATCTCTATTGAATACATACAAAAATTGGTATGTGATTATTTCACAATCCCTGTAGAACAAGTAAAATCTAAAACCAGAAAAAGAGAAATTGTTCAAGCCCGTCAAATCTCTATGTATTATGCCAAAGATTTAACCAAGTCTTCCTTGAAAACCATTGGTATGCATTTTGGAGGCAGAGACCATTCAACGGTTATACATGCTTGCCAAACAGTAAATGACTTAATGGAAACAGACAAAAAGTTTAAAGCTGACATAGACGAAATCGGAAAAAGAATCAAAATGAATTTGGTATAAATATTAGACTTAAAAATACATTTAAAAATCCTTACCTAATCGGTAGGGATTTTTTGTATGGAATTATTCGGTCAAACTAATACGCATTTCAAGGGTAGTATGGGTTTCTTTGAATTGATTTGAATGGTTTTCCAATTTAATTTTAAAAGTGTTTCTTGTAGTTGTTGGTTCTCTGTCAAATAACTCGATAACGCGACCATTTCAGATTGGTTAAAATTTCGTCCATTGGCAGCTGTAACATAAATAATATTACTTTTTAATAATTGGCCAATTTTAAAATACCCCAGCATATCGGTACTCATTTTAAAAACAAACTGGGGTTTTGTATTGTCAAAATGTTTCTGCAGATTTTTATTGAATCTACTAGTGAATTCAATTCTCGAAAAGAAGGTATTGATTTTTGATTTTTTGAAAAATACTAAAAAAGGCCGCAAGAAAATAAATTGTTTCATACTAGGCTAAACGCAATAAAAGGATAAAATAATGGGTAGATTGATGAATCAAAATAATACTAAAATACTTCAATAGTCAATAATTAAATTTCTTAGTAATAATGATGATGTTAATAAGTTACGTATTATTTTGATAATCAAATATAACATCCATAAGTAAATACAAGTTTTTTAAAGGTTTTTAAGAGGAAATTAATTTATGTTTGTGTTTAAAGAGAAATAGCGTGTTATTCAATACATTTGATTACTTCATATTCCTACCTGTTGTATTTGCATTGTACTGGTTTGTATTTAACAAATCACTCAAGTGGCAAAATATTGCTGTTTTAGCGGCAAGTTATTTCTTTTATGGTTGGTGGAATTGGAAGTTTTTAGGATTACTTGGTTTGAGTACATTACTCGATTATTACTATGGATTTTTTGTTGCCTCCCCCAATCGAAAAAAAGCTAAATTATTTCTTTGGCTCAGTGTGTTAAATAATTTAGGCATACTTGCTGTATTTAAATATTACAATTTCTTCATTACTGAATTTGAGTCTGCTATTTCTGTTTTTGGCATTCATTT
Source organism: Bacteroidota bacterium (assembly GCA_947462865.1). Classification (GTDB taxonomy): domain Bacteria; phylum Bacteroidota; class Bacteroidia; order UKL13-3; family UKL13-3; genus CAISCU01. The sequence continues at coordinate 4,561 of CANHRW010000110.1, forward strand.
TACACCTTGGCTATTAAAAATTGCCCTACCTGTAGGAATTTCTTTCTATACTTTTCATGGCATGTCTTATGTGTTTGACATCTATAGAGGTAAACTCAAGCCCATTCAGAACTTTGTAGAATATGCCTTATTTGTAGCATTCTTTCCATTGTTAGTGGCTGGTCCAATAGAAAGAGCCAATCATTTGTTGCCGCAAATACAAACCAAACGTTTTTTTAATTACCAGCAAGCTGTTGAAGGTTGTCGATTGATACTTTGGGGCTTGTTCAAAAAAATTGTCATTGCCGATTCTTTGGCTGTTGTTGTGAATCAGATATACGATGCCCCTGGTAATTACAACAGTGTCTCTCTTCTCATTGGAATGCTCGCATTCTCTTTTCAGATTTACGGAGATTTCAGTGGGTATTCAGACATTGCAATGGGATCAGCCAAGTTATTGGGTTTTGAACTCCTTAGTAATTTTCGATTCCCGTATTTTTCAAGAGACATTGCTGAGTTTTGGAGAAGGTGGCATATTTCACTGTCGTCATGGTTTAAAGATTATGTTTATATTCCATTAGGAGGCTCTAAAGAAGGTAAGTTTAAAGCGTTTAGAAATACCATTGTCATTTTCTTATTGAGTGGTTTTTGGCATGGCGCCAGCTGGAACTTCATCGTTTGGGGAGGTATACACGCCTGTGGCTTTTTACCCTTGTTGTTCTTAAACAGAAACAGGAAAAATGTATCAGATATTGTATCAGAACAAAGTGTTTTGCCTTCTTGGAAAGAATTGGGTCAACTAATACTCACCTTCACTTTTGTTACCATTGCTTGGGTGTTTTTTAGAGCGCATACCTTAACAGATGCTGTTCAATATTTGAATCAATTATTTTTTGGCCTTTTCAATGAAAATTTGATAGAAAGTATTGTCAATGCAAAAGGAAAGCGCATCTTTTTATTCATCATTCCATTAATTTTAGGAGATTGGTATTTTAGAAGAAACGAAAGGCAATTGAAACAGTTTCGTTTTCAATACTTGTTTTATTTTGTGACAACGCTAGTGATTTTGTATTACTTTCTGAATGCAAAATCTGATTCATTTATTTATTTTCAATTTTAATTGAATGAAACATTTTCTTCGAAAATCGCTCTTTATCTTTTATCCCTTAGTGGTTTATTTGTTGCTTATTTTTTTAGTGCCCAAATTGGTAGCTACTCAAACACAAATTCCAGCGGCATTTATACAAAAACTAAACGAATCCGATTTGTTGGTATGTGGAGACTCCCGAGCCAATAGGCAAATTGATCCTGCAATCTTGCATAAAAACACTCATTTACAGGTTTTAAATTTCAGCAAAGATGCTTGGAATTTGTATGCAGTTTCAAAGGTTTTAAAAGCTGTTGATTGTCAAGATAAAATTATCCTGTTATCGGTTTCTGCCTATCAAATCAATGATGGGGCATTGGACGATGGTTATTTGGGTTTGGATTGTTACAGTGATCTAACCTTTGCCGAGCAATTTCAATTGTACAAATTCAGGTGGTTCAATTGGATCCTCATTCAGGACAGGTTGTTTAAACGTACTTTGTTTGATAATAATTTTGTCTCAACCTTTGGCAATTATAGCCGTACTCTAAACAAAGAATATTTGCCTCAAGTGTGTAAGAAGTTTTCAGCCAATTTAAAAATTGCTTTTAACCATCCTTGGTATGAAAACCATCAAAATAAGGGTATCAAAGCCGAGTTATTAAGGAAAGGTTTGGCCAATTTGGCTAGCCTGAAAAACTGCAAAATCATGGTTTTTAATGGGCCAATCAGCAAAGATTTTGAAGCCTTATCTACTCATTTTCACATAGCAGAAACGGAACATGAAATGGATGCCTTTTTAGCAGATGCCTGTAAACAAGCAGGTATCAGTTATGTCAGTTATTTCGACGATGAATCCATGAAAAACAACTTGTACTATAACGATATTCAACATTTATGTGGTACAGGTGCTGCAATTTTTACCCAAAAAATCAGTCAACGCTTACAAGAAGAACGCTTGCTACCAGTTAGCAATTAATTTGGTCAAATCAATGTTGAAAGCAGCGGCCATTTGCATTGGTAGTTGTTCTTTTGCATCGTAAACCTTTTTGAGTGATGCCAGCACATTGAACCTTTTCTCCTTGCAATCCCGGATGCTGATTCATGTTATGACGTTTGTTGTTTTCAAAGGTTGATTTTTCATTTGAATCAGCGCTGTTTAAATTCCAACATGGTAAACAGGTATTTACCTCTAATTCATTTTCTAGTGCA
>CANHRW010000111.1 GCA_947462865.1 Bacteroidota bacterium
AACCAAACAAGCAGTAGATCTAGGAATGATTGATGGCATTTTGTATGAAGACCAAGTAAAAGCAGAATTGCAGCAACTTTGCCAATTGCCTAAAGATCAGGACCCTCATTTTATAAGCTCAAACAAATATAAAAACACCAATGTAAAACAGGCTGCAACTACTGACCAAATAGCGGTATTGTATTGCAATGGAGAAATTGTATCGGGTAAAAGCAATGATGGGAATATTGGATCTGTTAGCATTTGTGAGCAACTCAAAAGAATCAGAAAAGACAACAATATAAAGGCTTTGGTTTTAAGGATTAACTCACCTGGAGGAAGTGCCCTAGCTTCGGATGTTATGTGGAGAGAAATTGAATTGGTAAAAAAATCAAAACCTGTTGTTGTTTCGATGGGAAGTGTGGCTGCTAGTGGTGGTTACTATTTGGCAGCTCCAGCCAATTGGATCATTGCACAACCCAATACCATTACAGGTTCAATAGGTGTTTTTGGTCTATTGCTGAATGCACAAAACTTATTAGAAAACAAGTTGGGTATTCATGTAGAAACCGTAAAGTTTGGTGAATATGCCGATTTGGGAATGCCCAACAGACCTTTAAACCCTTCTGAAAAACAAATTGTTCAAAACGGAGTAGATTTAATTTATACTGATTTTATTCAAAAGGTTGCACAAGGCCGAAAACTGAGTCAAGATAAAGTTGATTCCATTGCCCAAGGACGGGTTTGGAGTGGCAAAGATGCTTTAAAAATAGGTTTGGTAGATGAATTGGGTGGCTTAGACCGAGCCATTGAGGTGGCTGCTCAAAAAGCCAATTTATCAGAGTACAGAACCATTCAATTACCAGGTTTAAAAGAGCCAATTGAACAATTGTTTGAAAGTTTCAGCAGCGAAGCAGAAGCTTATTTCTTAAAGCAACAATTGGGCGCCCAATACGAATGGTTCAATGCCATAAAGAAGCAATGTAAGTACCAAGGCATTCAAACCAGAATGGATTATACCTTCAGTATTCACTAAGGGTTTATTTTGCAAAAGGCATACCTCTGAGGCTTCTTCCTGCTCCTTGCAATTTGCCAATGCTTTTCATCATTTTACGCATTTCATCAAATTGTTTGAGCAATTGGTTTACCTGCTGAATATCGGTACCACTTCCGGTTGCAATTCTTTTTCTTCTTGAGCCATTGATCAAATCGGGGTTCTTTCTTTCGGTTGGAGTCATTGAATTGATAATGGCTTCAATGCCTTTGAACGCATCGTCACTAATGTCTAAATCTTTGATAGATTTTCCAACACCAGGTATCATACCCATTAAATCTTTGAGGTTACCCATTTTCTTGATTTGCTGAATTTGGGTATAGAAATCTTCAAAAGTAAACTGGTCTTTTAATAATTTCTTTTGGAGTTTTTCAGCTTCTTGTTCGTCAAATACCGATTGAGCCTTTTCTACTAAACTCACAATATCACCCATTCCCAAAATTCTCTGAGCCATACGGTCTGGATGGAAAACATCAAGTGCTTCCATTTTTTCGCCCATACCCATGAACTTAATAGGCTTGTTTACAACCGATTTAATTGACAAAGCGGCTCCACCCCTGGTATCACCATCTAATTTGGTTAATATAACTCCTGTAAAGTCTAATACATCGTTGAAAGCTTTTGCAGTATTGACAGCATCTTGACCAGTCATGGCATCCACAACAAATAAAATTTCTTGTGGCTGTATGGCTTGCTTGATGTCTCCAATTTCTTTCATCATTTCTTCATCGATACTCAAACGGCCTGCAGTATCTATGATTAAAACCTTTGACCCAGCATCTTTAGCAGCTTTTAAGGCTTCTTTGGCAATATCAACAGGATTTTTACTGTTTTCGTTGGCATAAACAGGCACATTCAACTGTTCACCTAAAACTTTTAATTGTGCAATTGCAGCTGGTCTGTATACATCACAGGCTGCTAACATGACGGTTTTACCTTTTTTAGTTAAATAGTTAGCAAGTTTGGCACTGTGGGTAGTTTTACCTGATCCTTGCAAACCAGCCATTAAAATAATGCTCGGGCTACCATTTAAATTGATTTCTTCAGTAGTACCACCTAATAATGCAGTTAGTTCATCACTGACAATTTTTACCATCAACTGCCCAGGCGTAACACTTGTTAACACATTGGCTCCCAATGCTTTTTCTTTAACTGTATCGGTAAATTGTTTGGCAATTTTAAAATTCACATCGGCATCAATGAGCGCTTTTCTGATTTCCTTAACGGTCTCAGCTACATTGATTTCACTTATTTTACCTTGTCCTTTAAGAACTTTAAAAGCTCTGTCTAACCTACTGCTTAAATTTTCGAACATTTATTTTAGAAATTGAATGGCAAAAATAAGCATTCCTTCAGCATACTCAAACAAAAAAAATAGCTACTAAATTGGGTACAAATTGTGGGTTTTGTATGCAGGAAATTGCTGTATTTTGGGAAAAATTAGAAAGCGTCCCAATTATGAACAAACTTGTAAATTTTAAACTGGTCTTGGTTTTAGCTATTTTTACCTGTGGTATTCAAGCAAGTGCCCAAGAGAAATTGCTGAGTATAGAAGATGCAGTTTTGAAACAAAGAACTGCATTGGCTCCAGAGAAATTAAACCAATTGCAATGGATTCCTGGTACAGACCAATTTGTTTATGTAAGCAAACAAAATAACCTTGAAGTATTGGTTAAGCAAGATGCTTTGACCCAACTTACGGATACTTTTTTGAGCATAAAAACTTTCAACTTTGCCTTTAAAAACTTGAACAATCAAGCCAAAGATTTGAGTAGGTTTCCGGTTTTAACGGTTGTTCATGCAAATGCGTTAAGGTTTCAAGTAAGCAATGCCATTTATCAGTTTAACATTGCAGAAAACACCTGTGAACTATTGGCAAAAGCTCCTGCCGATGCCGAAAATTTAGATTATGAGCCCGGTTCTCAAAACTTGGCTTATACTTATAAAAATCAATTGTGGTTACACCAAGGAAAAATTGCCAACAAACAGCTCAACAATACAGAAGCTGACAAACGTGAATTGATTACCACTGATGGCTCTCCTACCTTACATTATGGTACAGCTGTTCACAGAAATGAATTTGGAATTAACAAGGGCACATTTTTCTCGAATACAGGCAAACAACTCGCTTTCTATCAAATGAACGAGGCCATGGTTACCGAATACAAAACCATGAATTTTGATGGATTAGATACCAACCATCAAAATCTAAGCAAACCCGGAGATTTCACAACATTTAAATACCCTATGGCTGGTAATAAAAGTCATGAGGTAAAAGTGTTGGTTTACGATATTCAAAATAAAAAAACCGTTGAATTGCAAACAGGTTTACCAGCAGAACAGTATTTAACCAATATTGCCTGGAGCCCCAATGACGAATATATTTACATTGCCCATGTGAACAGGGCTCAAAACGAAATGAACTTAAAACAATACGATGCCAGAACAGGTGCGTTTATCAAAGTATTGTTTACAGAAAAACACGACAAATATGTTGAGCCTGAAAAGCCTATGCTTTTTACCAAAAACAATACAGGTAATTTTATTTGGATGAGCGAAAGAGATGGATTCAACCATATGTATTTATACAGTAAAAAAGGAGACCTAATCAAACAGCTTACCAAAGGAAATTTTGCTGTGACTGAAATTTTAGGTTTCAGCGAAAATGGCGAACAATTATTTTATTCCGCATACACCGATCAAGGTATGCATAAATTGAATTATGTATTGGATTTAAAAACTGCTCATTCTTTGGTAATTAATGGAAACCCCGGTGTACACCAAGCTTTAGTAAACAGTAAGGGCACCTATGCCCTAGACCAATACAGCAATGTCAATACCCCACGTAGAATTGTCTTGCACCAAACCAATGGAAAAGAATTGGCAACAATTTTAAATGCATCTAACCCTTTAAAAGATTACAAAAAATGTGAAATTAAAACATTTAGCATTGCCTCAACAGACCAATTGGTAAAATTGAATTGCCGAATGATTTTACCTCCACAGTTCGATTCAACTAAAAATTATCCTGTAATTGTATATGTATATGGAGGTCCACATGTACAATTGGTTTCTAATAGTTGGTTGGGTCAGTCAGACATGTGGTTGTATTATATGGCGCAACAAGGTTATATCACATTCAGTTTGGACAACAGGGGTTCATTGAACAGAGGATTGAATTTTGAAAATGCCATACACAGAAACCTAGGCAAATTAGAATTAGCTGACCAATTAGCTGGCATTCAATTTTTAAAATCAAAACCCTATATAGATACCAATAAAATGGGTGTTTTTGGATGGAGTTTTGGCGGCTTCATGAGTACCAGTTTAATGTTAAAAACACCTGATATTTTTAAAGTTGGAGTTGCTGGTGGCCCTGTTATTGATTGGCGTTACTACGAAATCATGTACACCGAGCGTTACATGGACCAACCTCAAGAAAACCCCGATGGTTACAAACAAGCTGATTTGTTGGGATATACTAAAAATTTGAAAGGTAAATTATTAATGATTCATGGCAGTTCAGACGATGTGGTACTTTGGCAACATAGCCTACAATTTGTAAAGAAATGTGTAGAAGATGGGGTCTTGTTAGATTACTTTGTGTATCCAGGTCATTTTCACAATGTTTTGGGCAATGACCGTGTACATTTGATGAAAAAAATAACCCAGTATTTCAACGAGAATTTAGGTAAATAATGGAACAAAGTTTGTTGGCCTACCAATCTTCTTATGAGAATGGATTGCTCATTTTAAATGGCATTTTACTGCTGATTTTAGCAATCAGAACTTATTTGGTTTTTCAAAGTAGGTCAACCCGAAATTGGCTGTGGAACGGGCAATCAGGCAGTTTTATACTATCTTTAAAAATGGTGTTTTTATTGGCACAAATTTGTATTTGGATTGCTATTCCTCATTTATTTTTGTTCATTTCTACTTTTAGAATTTTTGTGCATGAATGGCTCAACCAATTGTTTGTATTTTTGTGGTTGGCGATAGCTACACAAGAAGTGATACTCTGTTTAACCTACTCCGCTAAATTAAAAACTGATTTTGTCAAACGCATTTTGTTTTTTTTACTGAGTATTTTTTGGTTTCTAGGCTTTGGCCTCTCTGCACTCTTGGCAGAACGTGTTTGGGCATTACCTCAATCTGATAAATCAGTCACAATTGGTTTTCCTGTAAAAGGAACTTGGAGGGTAATGCATGGTGGTGCAAGTATTACCACCAATGTGCACGGAATTGATTCAACTGAATGTTACGCCATAGATTTAATCAAAACCAATGAGGAGGGTTTGTTTTTTAATCAGGGTGGACTGGCATTAACAGACCTATTTGGATTTAGAGATGCTGTATTTGCTCCCGTTTCTGGAAAAGTAGTTGCCATACTTGATACTTTAGACAACCAATCAGTGTTGCATCCGCTCGACACTTTGCATCCAAATGGAAACGAATTGACCATTCTAACAAATGATGGTTTTTTGGTGAAGCTTTCTCATTTAGACAAATCATTGAATGGCATACAACTGGGCAATTCAATTACAAAAGGGCAATTGATTGGCAGGTGTGGCAGCTCGGGTAATACCCCATGGCCCTTGCTTCAAATTCAAGTGAATCATTTACAGAACAAAAAATCTGTGCCATTTCAATTTGAACAAATTCAATACAAACGTTGGGGCTGCTGGCAAACATGTACTGATACTTATTTATTGAGAAACGATTTTGTAAAATCATTAAATTAAATGCAACTGAAACTCCTACAAGAATTGCTATTCAGAACAGACCCTATTGCCATTGGAATTGCGGCCATTTCCTTTCTATTTCTGTATTTTGGATTGAAAAGTAAATTCATTCGAAAATCGAGTTTTCAACAATATGCTATTTCAATTTATGCCTTGTTCTTTTATTTAATTGGTTGCATCGCATTTATAGGTATGAATGCTGTTGCCAATTTCTTTTACCTCCGAGATTCATTTTACCTGGGATTGTATTGGCTAGTGCCTTTTGCTTTTTTATGCGCTTTATGCGGTGCATTGATGGGGTATCTTATACAAGTGATCGCTTCAAAAATAGCACCTGAATTCCAGCTCAAACTCATTCATGCCAGTTTGTTTCTTTTGCTACCTCTCTTTTTGTATTTGTTTTTGATAAAACCTTATGCTGAAATGCTGACATACGCATTTGGGCCTACTTACAAACAAACTCAATCGCAATCAATCAATGAACTTAATTTTGAAGAACTAGAAAGTATCCCAAATCAGTTATACACACCTGCTATTCCTGCAGAAATGAACGATAGCATAGGCATTTTTGCATCAGGTAAACAATTGAAATTTCAATTGGTTGCAAACGGATTTTCATTCCAACATGCCATGGTTCATAGCAATCCAAGTGCCATTTATTGCATACAAAGTAAAGTTCCTTATTTGTGTTTGCTAATCATTCATAGCACAATAGATGCAATGGCAGAACTATGGGTGATTGATCAAAGAGGTATGCTTGTGTACCGAAAATCATTTACAAACAGACCCAATCAAATCCAAATGGGTACCGATGGGATGACCCTGCTGTTGAGCAAACAAATTGGAGCACAATCTCCTCAAAAAATAGCGGCATTGAGGTTGAAATAGAACCTACTGATTTTTCTTAAAATAATTACAATGGTCTGTAATGCCACATATTTCACATTTGGGTTGTCTGGCCATGCAAACATACCTGCCAT
>CANHRW010000112.1 GCA_947462865.1 Bacteroidota bacterium
GTATACTTGATTACAATTTTAAAGTTTCTCACGCTAATAATCACATTGTGAAACTAACAGTCATCAAAGAAAGCAGACCCGGAGAAAACAGGGTTGCACTTACCCCACAGGTTTGTACCCAATTGATTAAACTTGGTCATCAAATTTATATTGAAAATGCTGCGGGTTATGCCTCCAATTTCAGTGACGAAATGTACCAATCAGTAGGTTGTACAATAGGAACTCAATCGCAGTTACTACAAAGTGCTGAGGTGTTGTTACAAGTAAATCCACCAGCTTTAGCAATTGTCAATCAATTGCCTCCAAAAGCGGTGTTAATTTCGTTCTTGTATGCAAACAATCAACCAGAGCTTGTACAGCTTTTAGCGGATAAACAAATTTCGGCTTTTAGCATGGATGCCATTCCTAGAATTTCAAAGGCGCAAAACATGGACGCCTTGAGCTCACAAGCAAATTTGGCTGGCTACAAAGCAGTCATTACGGGTGCCAACCATTTGGGAAAAATTTTCCCTTTGTTAATGACTGCAGCAGGAACTGTTACTCCTGCCCGAGTATTGATATATGGTGCTGGTGTGGCAGGATTGCAAGCAATTGCAACTGCTAAACGATTGGGAGCAATTGTAGAATGTACAGACGTTAGGCCAGAAACCAAGGAGCAAATAGAATCATTGGGAGGGAAGTTCATAGAGGTGAAAGGTGCAGAACAGGCTAAGGTAGAAGGAGGTTATGCCAAAGAAGTTTCTTCAGACTACCTTCAAAAACAAAAAGAGGCCGTAAATAAAAGTTTGTTTCAGGCAGATTTAGTCATTACAACTGCATTGGTTATGGGTAAAAAAGCACCGGTTTTAATTACAGCAGATCAAGTGAAACAAATGAAATTAGGTGCAGTCATTGTTGATATGGCAGTTGAGCAAGGAGGCAATTGTGAATTGAGTCAATTAGATCAAGTTGTTCATTCAAATGGAGTATCAATTGTAGGTCAAAGTAATTTACCCGCTACTTTGCCACAAAATGCAAGTGAACTTTATGCCAAAAATATTCAAAATTTACTTCTATACCTGGCCAATGTCAACGCGTTTCATTTTGATTTAAACGATGAAATTACAGCAGGAACATTAATCACTCACGAAGGAAAAAAATTAAAAGCATCATAAATGGAATTAATTAGTCAGCACATGGAACTCATTTACCTCATTATTTTGATGGTATTTGTTGGAATAGAAATTATTGGTCATGTACCAAGTGTATTGCATACTCCTTTAATGAGTGGAGCAAATGCCATTCATGGAGTAGTTATTATAGGGTCTATTATTGTAATGGGTGAATCGGATTCCTTCTTGTATCAAACAATTGGATTTGTAGCAGTCATACTTGGAACACTCAATGTGGTAGGCGGTTTTGTAGTTACAGACCGCATGCTTGAAATGTTTAAAAAGAAAAAATCTTAACAGCCACCCATTATGCAAAAGCACATACTTGAAATCATCTATTTAATAGCCTCTGTTACATTTATTGGCGGTCTTAAGTTTTTAGGTCATCCTTCAACTGCTCGAAGAGGTAATTTGTTGGCAGCATTCGGAATGACATTGGCCATATTTGGCACTTTGTTTTTGTACCAAACAGATCAAGGAACATCTCTGAAAAATTTACCATTTATTTTCTTGGCACTAGGTATAGGTACATTATTAGGTTTTGTAGCAGCCAAAAAAGTTCAAATGACTGCAATGCCTGAAATGGTAAGTTTATTCAATGGAATGGGAGGTGCTTGTGCCATGCTCATTTCTCTTATTGAGTTTCAGCATATTCACGAAAAATCTCCTTTAATCATTTTGGCGGGGTTAATTATTGGTTCAATTTCATTTTCTGGTAGCATTGTGGCTTGGGGTAAATTGAGTGGTAAAATCAAAGACTTCAATCTGAAATTTCAACAATATATCAGTATCTTATTGCTATTGGTGATAGTCTATTTTGCTTACGACGTGAGCTGTTTAGATGCCTCTACTTTGACGACATCTTTTTATACTTTATTGGCTTTGTCTTTGTTGTATGGGGTACTCTTTGTTTTTCCAATTGGAGGTGCAGATATGCCTGTAGTGATTTCTTTGCTAAATTCATTTACAGGAGTAGCAGCAGCTTGCGGTGGTTTTTTATACGACAATAAAGTAATGTTGGTTGGAGGAATATTAGTAGGTTCTGCAGGCACACTTTTAACTATTGTTATGTGCAATGCGATGAACCGTTCATTGTTAAATGTATTAATTGGGAATTTTGGAGGTAGTGCTGCAGCATCTGGTTCAACAGGTGGTTCAGGTATTCAAGGAAATATCAAAGAATTAACCGCTAGTGATGCAGCTATTTTAATGAAATATGCTAAGAAAGTTGTCATTGTTCCCGGGTACGGATTAGCTGTAGCTCAAGCCCAACATGTGGTTCATGAATTGGAAATGTTGTTAGAATCTGAAGGCATTGAAGTAAAATATGCCATACATCCTGTTGCAGGTAGAATGCCCGGACACATGAATGTACTTTTGGCAGAGAGCAATGTTTCCTACGACAAATTGGTTGAAATGGAAGAAATCAACCCGGAATTTACCACTACCGATGTGGTGCTAGTTGTAGGTGCAAATGATGTAGTTAATCCAGCGGCCAAAACAGATCCAAGTTCACCAATTTATGGAATGCCTATACTCGATGTTGAATCGGCACAACATGTGATTGTAAACAAAAGAAGTATGAAGGCAGGTTATGCAGGAATTGAGAATGAGTTGTTTTACCATGCCAAAACAAGTATGCTTTTTGGGGATGCAAAAAAAGCGTTGACTCAGTTGGTAAGTGAAATCAAAGCTTTGGGTTAATTAATGGGTAAATACATATTCTAAAATGTTCGAACCCATTTGTAATGCTTTGGTTCTAACAGGTTCTGGATCATTGTATACATCGGCATCTTCCCAGCCATTGCCAAGGTCGCATTCGTAGGAGTAAAAACAAATTAATCTTCCATTTAAGAATAAGCCAAATCCTTGTGAAGGTTTGCCATCATGTTCATGTACTTTGGGTAAGCCATTTTTAAAGTCAAAATGTTGGTGGTATAGTGGATGGTTATAGGGTAACTCTACCCAATCTAATTCTGGAAAAACTTTTTTCATTTCTCTTCTGAAATAAGTATTGAGGCCATAGTTATCGTCTGCATGCAAAAATCCACCAGCTTTTAAATAGTTTCTTAAATTTTGAGCCTCATCTTTACTGAATACAATGTTTCCATGGCCAGTTAAATGTATCAATGGATAGTGAAATAGGTCTGGACTACCTACATCTACAACTGCTTCTTCATCAGCTAAGTTTACTTTAAGTTGTTGCTTGCAAAACCGAATGAGGTTAGGCAAAGCAGTTTTGTTGGCATACCAATCACCACCTCCATTGTATTTTAAACGGGCAATTTGTATGCTGTTTCTTTGGGCAAACAATGAGTTGCTCAAGCAAAGGAATACAATCAGTTTAATGCATGTTTTTTTCATTGAAAATGATTTGCAAATACAGAACAAACATATATACCAGCAGTTTCTGTTCTTAAAATATTTTTCCCCAAAGATACAGGCTCAAAATAATGACTTTTTGCCAATGCTACTTCTGCAGCTGTAAAATCACCTTCAGGACCTATCAAGAAAATCAATTCTGTAGTTTGATTGATAGGCAATTGAGCCATTTTATTGTTTAAATTACTAGCCAAATCGCTTTCACACCAAGCAATGAATTTGTTTGAATACTGATGTTGTTTTTGTTTAACAAATGTTTCAAAAGAAACTTGTTCATTGAGTTTTGGTAAATGAAATTGCTTGCTTTGTTTGAGTGCAGAAATTAAAATCTTAGAAAATCTATCTAGTTTCAATTGCGATCTTTCACTATTGCTACAGTTTAAAAAAGTAATTTCATCAATGCCAATTTCTGTGCATTTTTCGAGCATCCATTCTATGCGCTCATTGTTTTTGGTTGGCGCAATGGCCAAATGGAATTTATATTTTTTAGTGAGAGGGTGTTCAATTCTTTCACTAATTTGAATTTGTACTTGCTTTGAATGATCGCCAGTAATGATGCCTATAGCTTCTATACCATTGCCATTCATAAAATGAACGGTATCCCCATTTTTTTTTCTTAAAACACGGGTTAAGTGTTTTGATTCTTCTTCACTTAAAAAGAATGAATCATTGTTTAAATCTGGATGAAAAAAAAGTAACTTACTCATGTGTATACAATAAAAAAGCGGCAGCCTTGGCTGCCGCTCCAATATATGTAATTAAAAATTATGAATGTTGAACTGCTTTAGGAGCAGCATTCAATATTTCTTCAGAGACGCCGCTAGCAAACTGCTCAAAGTTTTTTACAAACATATTAGCCAATTTGTTAGCTTGGTTATCGTATGCAGTTGTATCAGCCCACGTTTTTCTTGGGTTCAATAATTCTGAAGGTACATTTGGGCAACTGCTTGGCATTGCGTATCCAAAAACTGGATGCGTTTCAAAATTCACATTGTTTAAGTCGCCATTTAGTGCTGCAGTAATCATTGCTCTTGTGTAAGCTAATTTCATTCTTGAACCTACTCCATAAGGACCTCCAGACCAACCAGTATTGATTAACCATACATTGATATTTGGGTTTTCTTTTAATTTATTCCCTAACATTTCTGCATATTTACCTGGGTGTAGTGGTAAAAAGGCTTTTCCAAAACAAGCACTGAATGTAGCTTGTGGCTCAGTAACACCAGCCTCTGTACCGGCTACTTTTGCAGTATAACCGCTAATGAAACTATACATAGCCTGGCCAGCATTTAATTTTGAAATTGGTGGCAAAACGCCAAACGCATCAGCAGTTAAAAAGAAAATATTTTCTGGCGCTTTCCCTAATGAAGGCTGCGCAATATTATCAATATGGTGAATTGGATAAGCAACACGGGTATTTTCAGTTACACTGATATTGCTGTAGTCAACTGTTGAAGTTTCAGGGATAAAACGGGTGTTTTCCAATAATGCCCCAAACTTGATGGCATGATATATTTGAGGTTCTTTCTCAGCAGTTAAGTCAACACATTTGGCATAACAACCACCTTCAAAATTAAAGACGCTGTCACTAGCCCAACCATGCTCGTCATCTCCAATTAATTTTCTTTCAGGATCAGCAGAAAGGGTTGTTTTTCCTGTCCCAGATAAGCCAAAAAATACAGCAGTATCTCCTTTTTTGCCAATATTGGCAGAGCAGTGCATGCTCAAAACACCTTTTTCTTGAGGTAAAATATAGTTCAGTACTGTGAATATGCCTTTTTTCATTTCACCGGTATACCCACTTCCACCAACCAAAATAATTTTGCGACTAAAATCAATAATTGAAAAATTGTGTTGACGGGTTCCATCTTCAGCAGCAATTGCTTTAAAGCTAGGCGCATTGATGATTAACCATTCAGGTGTAAATGTTGGAAGTTCTTCTGCCGATGGTCTTAAAAACAAATTGTAACAAAACAAATTGTGATAAGCTGTTTCATTAATGACGCGGATGTTTAATTTGTAGCGTTCATCAGCACAGGCATAGGCATCTCTTACGTATATTTGTTTGCCAGCATAATGATTCAATACTTTGTTTAACAATGCTTCAAATTTACTGCTTTCAAATTTTTGGTTAACATCTCCCCACCAAACAGTTGATGCTGTTTTGTCGTCTACTACACAAAACTTATCTTTAGGAGACCTACCTGTAAATTCACCAGTATCAGCCATTAAAGCACCAGTATCGTTTAAGACACCTTCACCATTTAAAATTGCGTGACGAACCAATTCAGCTGGATTCAGGTTCACATGTGCTTTTGAAGCCCGACTCATTACCAAGTCTAAGATTTCTTTTGTATTCATTATCAAGTATTTAGTTAATGTGTTCGCAAAAATAAACAATCCAAATGCCTTTCCCAAAGGATTGAATTAGATTAGACAAATATCTTGTTAAAATTTTGAATAAAAAATGATATCCGTCAGTGATTTATTTTTACTTAATTTGAAACAGTGTAAACTAACAACACACTTTTTTGTTTAAAATCAAATGGTTAAAAAATCTATTATTCGTGCGCTCATTCAACTCACACAATGTGCAACAGATTTTGATAGAGATATCGAAATTAATGAAGAACTAAAAGAGTCTGATTCCTACAGCCTGAATGCAATTTCTGATTTTATGTTTCAGGCGAGAACAGTTGCTGAAAAATTAAATGCTCATGTGAATTTAAACAGTATAGACGAGTCAGCGTTTGAGTTATTTTTGAGTGAGATTCAATATCCTATTTTAGTTTTTAACGCAACTAGCAATTTACTTGAGCCAGTTTTACTAAAAAAAATAAAAGCGGATCAATTTGAACTGTCCTCATTTGAAAACACAGAAACTCAAATTCTAGGAATATTTGATAGTAAGCAGGTTTTAGTTTGGTGTAAAAAAAATGCCTCCTTTGTTCAACACCATGCCTTAGATGCTAATTACAAGCTGGATAATGGGTTCAAATCTAATGATGCAAATGCCATTGTTTTTGTAACTGGTTTTAGTTTGCCTCAACACAAAGATATAAAACCAGAAGCACTTACTCCAGTTAAGCGCTTTTTTAAATTAATCCAAGCTGAGAAAAGAGACATTTATTTAATTTACTTTTTTGCCATTTTAGTATCATTAATTACGCTAACAATACCTCTTGGCATACAAGCTATCATTGGATTGATGTCTGGTGGAC
>CANHRW010000113.1 GCA_947462865.1 Bacteroidota bacterium
CATTCATGGAGCAGACAATGTTCAAAGAAAAGGGCCATCTAGAGCCGTTCAGAGCGGTCAAATTACGGCTACACAAATGAAAAAGGCTTTATTTTTTGTTGCTGTACTTTCATTTTTTTCAGGTATTACACTGTTGTTGAGTAGTTATCCAATTATTGGCTTAACAGCAACCCTTGTATTGTTGGGTATGGGTATTTTAGCAATTGCTGCTGCAATATATTATACCAATGGCAAGCGACCATACGGATACAGAGGCTTAGGTGATCTCTCTGTATTTATTTTTTTTGGAGGTTTGGGTGTGTTGGGCACGGCTTATTTACAAACAGGTATGCTAAGCCTATCATCAGTTTGGCTAGCTGTTTGTTTTGGCTTCTTAGCTGTAGGGGTTTTAAACATTAACAACATGCGAGATATTGAAGCAGACCAATTGGCTGCTAAGTATTCTATACCTGTTAGAATTGGTTTGCCTATGGCAAAACGCTACCATTATATTTTAATATTAGTAGCCTTAAACAGCTGCATTTATTTTGTTCAAACATCAGGCATCAGTGCTTATTTCATTATTTTACCTTTTATGGCATTGCTATATCACCTATGGAGAATAAGTAGGTGCAATTTGCCAGAAGCGTTTGATCCCTTGCTCAAGCAACTTTCGTTGAGTACATTTTTACTAGCCCTTGCTTTGTATGCTGGTTTTTATTGCTTATAGTTTTGAAGTATAGCTATACCAAATATCCTCTTCAATTTGCTTTTGATGCACGCACTTCACGTGGGCCTATTCAAACACATGTGGCCTACTTGATAACAATTACAGATGGCAATAAAAGAGGCATTGGTGAAGCGTCACCTTTGGTAGGTTTAAGCATTGATGCAGTACCTTCATTTGAAAAACAATTGCAGTTTTTTTTAAATGAATTGGCTTCAGGTAAACAATTTACTGATTTAGATTTAAAGATGTGGCCAGCAATCCAGTTTGGTTTAGAAACAGCCATTGCTGATTTTGATAATGGAGGCCATCAATTGTTTGAACCCAATGATTGGGTCCATGGAACACCAATTCCAATTAACGGTTTGGTTTGGATGCAACAAGCCGATCAAATGCTCATGCAAGCCATCACCAAAGTGCAACAAGGCTATACCCACATTAAGTTTAAAGTGGGCGCACTCCATTTTGAAGAAGAGTGCAACCTGCTCAATGAATTTAGAAAGCTATACAGCGCAAGTGAAGTACAAATCAGGTTAGATGCCAATGGGGCATTCTCTAAAAATGAAGCACTAGAAAAAATTCAGGAATTGAATCAATTTCATATTCATAGCATTGAACAGCCCATTCCAGCTGGTAATTGGGATGCCATGGCCGCACTCATTCAAGAAAGCCCTATACCAATTGCTTTAGATGAAGAGTTAATTGGTATTGATGTTTGGTCAAAAGGCAATGAGTTGATGAACCATTGTATGCCTAATTACCTCATTTTAAAACCCACGCTCATTGGTGGCATTGCCAATGCCAACGAATGGATCCGATTGGCTCAACACTACCAAAAAGGTTGGTGGGCAACTTCGGCTTTGGAATCGAGTATTGGATTAAACAGAATTGCACAATGGTGTAGCGGCACTGGCTCAAAAATTCCTCAAGGTTTGGGAACAGGTAGTTTGTATAGCAATAATTTTGAGTCGCCTTTTACAGCCAAAGCAGGCTTTCTTAGTTACGACTTGGCCAAAACATGGAAACTGCCTTTTTAAACAGCGGGTCAAATACGAATAAAACCAAGCTGTAACAAAATGCACCTAAGCAATTTGCATACATGTCTTCTAATTCATAAGTTCTATAGATAAAAAAGGTGCCTTGTAATTGTTCAATTAAAATGCCATAAACAGCACTTATGATAGCACCAATTAAGTACCAGAATTTGTTCTTTTGGTAGTGAACCCAAGCAATATTTAATAACAATGCTTGTGTGCCAAATAATACAAAATGGGCCAGTTTGTCTATTCCAAAACTAAACCAGTTTAAATACAATTTTGGAAATTGACTCACATTCATAATGCAGCCAACTAAAATAAAGAATGCCCAAACTACTGCAGGGCCAAATGCCACTATTTTCTTTAACACACCGCTTCTATTGCTGCAATACCTGGAAGTTGTTTGCCTTCAAAATATTCAAGCAAAGCCCCCCCGCCTGTGCTGATATAACTTACTTCATTTTCAAAGCCAAATTTTGCAACAGCTGCAGCACTATCTCCACCACCAATTAAACTAAATGCACCTTGTTTACTTGCTTCAACAACAGCTGCTCCTACTAATTTAGTTCCATTTTCAAAATGGCTCATTTCAAAAACACCCATTGGGCCATTCCATAAAATGGTTTTAGAGGCTTTAATGGCATCAGAGAATGCACCTATAGCCTTTTCTCCAATGTCTAATCCCATCCAACCTTTTTCAATCAATTGGTTACTGCATTGTTTGTATGCGGCTTCATTGCTAAAGGCATCAGCAACAATAGAGTCTTCGGGTAACAACAACTGTACCCCTCTGTTCTTTGCTTTTTCCATTAATTCTTTGCAAAGGTCTAAACGGTCATCTTCACATAAACTTGAACCAATTTCATAACCTTGGGCTTTTAAAAAGGTATAAGCCATACCACCCCCAATGATGAGGTAGTCAACTTTTTCAATCAGGTTCTCTAATATGAGAAGTTTATCTGAAACTTTAGCTCCACCTGTAATGGCAGTAAATGGCCTTTCTGCACCTTGCATCACCTTTTGTGCATTTTCTATTTCTCTTGCCATGACATATCCAAAACAAGCCGCTTTAGGAAAGAATTGTGCAATGATAGCAGTAGAGGCATGTGCTCTATGGGCTGTTCCAAAAGCATCGTTTACATAAATATTTCCAAGCTTGCTGAGTTGCTCAGCAAATGCCAAGTCGCCTTTTTCTTCTTCTTTGTAAAAGCGTAGGTTTTCTAATAACAATATTTCACCTGCTTTTAATTGATTGGCCATTTCTATTGCATCAGCACCAATACAGTCACTTGCAAATTGGATGGGCTTACCTGTTAGTTCACTCAACTTGGCAACTAAATGCTTCAATGTAAATTTATCATATGCAACGCTTCCGTCCTCGTTCAATTTTTTCAATGGTCTTCCTAAATGACTCATCAAAATACAAGCGCCACCATCGGCCAATATTTTTTGTATGGTTGGAATGGTTGCTTTTATGCGCGCATCGTCAGTTACGGCAAAAGTTGTTTTGTCTAATGGAACATTGAAATCAACACGAATCAAGGCTTTTTTGCCTGAAAAATTCATTTGGTCAACAGTTAACATGTGTCTTGTAATTAGGTGTTGCAAATGTACTCATTCTTTTTAGGGTGCAAAAAGACTCAATGAAAAAATTCACATCGTATGGTAGTTTGGCTCCGAAAGTTTATTTTTAAAACATGGCAATCAAATTTATCAAAGTCTATGACTACGCATTGCACGGAAGTGAACCACAGGCTAACAATACATTGCGCACCATTGATATAGAAGGCAAACGCATTTGTTTGGCGCATATTAACCAAAAATTTTATGCTACAGACGACAAATGTCCACATGCAGGCGCAAGACTTGGCGCAGGTTTTTGCGATGAAGCCGGTATGATTGTATGTCCGGTTCATAGGTATAAGTATAATCCAATTACTGGAAAAGGTGCTAACCAGCAAGGAGATTTTATTGCAACCTATCCGGTTCAAGAAAAGCAAGATGGTGTATATGTAGGAATAGAAAAAAAATGGTGGCAATTTTAACAAATTATGCAAGAACTCATTTCACAATATTTACACCAATACAATGAATTTAAACATTGGAGTCCAAGTCATTTGGCTGCCTTGTTTGTGTCTTTGAGTTGTATTGTTATGATTCCCCTTTACAGCAAACACTATTTAAGCGAAAAAGCTCAATACAGATTAGGCGCAGCAATTGGTATTTTAATTGCTTGTAGTTTATTGGCATGGAATCTTATGGTAGCGGCATCTGGTAATTATTCTTTGCAGAAAGATTTGCCTTTGCAATTGTGCCGGTTTGCAAATTTAACTGTTGTTTTAGTGATGGTTTGGCGCAAACAATGGTGGTTTGAGTTACTCTATTTTTGGGCCTTGGCAGGCATGTTACAAGCAAGTATTACCCCCGATTTAAAAGAAGATTATCCGCATTTTTTGTATTTCAGGTATTGGATTGGGCATACCGGTATGATACTGGCTTTGGTATATGCAGCAGTGGTATATCAAATGAGGCCACAATTCAAACATGTGCTCAAGGCCATGGTTGGAATTAACGTATTTATGTTGTTTGCAGCTTTGGTAAATGTGCTCATAGGAGCCAATTATTTTTGGATTTGTAACAAACCTCCAACAGCAAGTATTTTAGATTACCTAGGGCCTTGGCCTTGGTATATTTTCTTCGCAGAATTTGTTGCACTAGCCAATTTTTCATTGGCTTACTTGCCTTGGTTGCTGGTAGATTACATCCAAAAAAAGCAATCTAATACCGAATAGTTTAAGCCAAAGCCATTGTCAATTCAAGCAATCCGGTTAATAGTATCAGCAGTAAAACAAGGGTGCGGAATTTTTTGTAATCGAATCGATTTAAAATCAATTTACCCACCCAAGTACCAATAAAACTTGTCACAAACAACCAAGGTAACAAATACAAATCATGTAGATGTATAAATCCATTGATGCCATAGACGATGGTTCTAGACGAATCTACCAATAAATCTATGAGTGCCGAAGTAGCGATAAATGTTTGAATGGGCAGTTTAAATGAAGTGAGTAACAAACCTCTGATTGCACCTCCGGTGCCTATTATTCCTGCTAAGAAGCCAGCAATTGACCCTCCAATTAAATTATTTTTTAAATTGATTTTCCAATTGATATTTTCAAACAATAAAAGTATCACGCTCAATGCAATCAAAAAAATGGATAAGGCATTTTTTAGAAGATCAGTTGCTACAAATTTGCTCAGGTAAGCACCTATAAAAACAAACAAAACAGAAGGAATGCCAATCTGATAAATGAGCTTTTTATTGATACCTGTTCGGAATAAGCTCAATTTTGAAATGTTGCTCGACAAATGAAACAGTGCAGTAATGCCAAGTGCCGATTGAAAATCGATGAAATAACTGGCAATGGGAATAAAAAACAAGGAGGAACCAAAACCACCTATAGTGCCTAAAATTTCGGCAACCAATGCCAATAACAAAAATAAAACGGGATGTTCCAAGCGTTCAAAAATAGCTTAAAATATAGGCTAAACCATAGTAGTAACTATTTAAATAGTTGTTTGTGATTTTTTATTGCTCTAATTAAATGCTTTGTTATAATAACTTGGATGCTCATTTTTCAGTTAGTTTGTTTAAACTTGATTTAAAAAACCATACTTTTAAAAAATCGGCAGTTAGTATATAACAAGTTACTATACCCATTAAAATGGCCATTTGCCAAATAGGCAATGGAACAAACCCCAATCTTTCTGCTAATGGAACATAAGGCAATATGAATGTGGTAATCAAGCCAATTGCACTCATGATAAAGAGCCATTTACCAGGCAAACTTTTAAAGAATTTTTGATGTGTTCGGATGATAAATAAAATAAACAACTCGGTTAAAATAGATTCAATAAACCATGCTGTTTGAAAACCATGTTCTGTTACTCGCAATCCTTTCCACAATACAAAAAAAGTAAGTAGGTCAAAGATTGAACTGTGTATTCCAAAAACAACCATGTATTTCTGAATGGTTTTGATATCCCATTTACCTGGCCTTTTCAATTGTTCAGCATCAACATTGTCGGAGGCAATAGATAAATAAGGGAAGTCAGTTATAAAATTGGTTAATAAGATTTGTTTAGGCAACATGGGTAAAAATGGCAGCAACAAAGAGGCGCCTGCCACACTAAACATGTTACCAAATGTTGAACCCGTATTGATAAATATATATTTTAAGGTATTGGCAAAAGTTTTTCTCCCCTCTCGGATACCTTCTATCAATACATCTAGGTTTTTTTCAAGCAACACAAAGTCAGCTGCTTCTTTGGCTATATCAACAGCATTGTCTACAGAAATGCCAATATCTGCTGCATGTAATGCCGCCACATCATTAATGCCATCTCCCATATAGGCAACAGCATGGTTATGTTTCAATGCCAGAATAATTTGTTCTTTTTGTTGAGGGTCTATTTCAGCAAAAATTTGGTATTCATTTACCAACATTGGAATAGCTTCTGCATTAGCCGCAGCTAATTTATCGCCACTCAATACTTTTGGGTTTTCTATGCCCAGTTGTCTTCCAAGTGCATGGGCAACGAGTTGGTTATCGCCAGTGATAATTTTTAATCCAATGCCTAGTTCATTGAGCTGTTGCAAGGTGATTTGAATGCCTTCTTTTACAGGGTCTGACAATAATACAAACCCACCAAAGATCATATTGATTTCGTCAGATAGTGTTAAATTATTGGAGCTATTTTCTTTGTAACACAATGCAATGACTCTGAATCCCTTGCTAGCAAATTGTTCAAAAATATTTTCAATTGCTTCTAGGTGTTCAGAAATGTTTTCTACTTGTTCTGTTTTACTTTTAACATGTGTGCAAATACTAATTATTTCGGCAAATGCTCCTTTGGTAACAATTAAATTACGAGCACTTTGTTGAACTAAAATACTCAAGCGTTTGCGGTTAAAATCGTAGG
>CANHRW010000114.1 GCA_947462865.1 Bacteroidota bacterium
TAAAATTGAAATTGGTGGACATACAGACAATACTGGTGATCCGGCTAAGAATAAAATTTTGTCTACCAATAGGGCTAAATCTGTTTACGACTATTTGTTGAGTAAGCAGGTTTTGCCGAGCCGAATCTCATTCAAAGGATATGCAGAACAACAACCTATTGCAGACAATAAAACAATCGAGGGTAGACGAAAAAATAGAAGAACTGAATTTAAAATTATGCCCTAATCAGTCAACAGTTTAAAATCGCACATGTTGATAAGCGGAAGAATTTCGTTAGCTATTCGATTTCCCTCATGCTAATTTTACAACTATATGATGCAAGGTCAAAACTATACCATTCATAGGTCTAATAACAAGCATAAATTTAGTGGCTTGGCTGGAACATTTATCATTCATGGTATATTAGCCTTGGTTCTTTTTTTTATTGTCATATATCCGCCTAATCCACCATTGGAGTCAATGGGAATGATGATGAGCCTAGGCGAAGAAAATATGGGAGGACCATCAGAATCTCCGGTAGAAAACCCAATGCCTCAAGAAACCTACACACCTATTTCAGAACAAACTGAAACCACAGCTCCAAGTCCAATCACACAAGAGACAGATGAGAGCGTAGCCCTCCCTGAAAAAAAAGAAAAGAAAGAAGTAAAAGAAAAAACTGAAAAGAAAATTGTTAAGGAACAAGTTCAGAAAGCTGTTGCCACCAATACTCCAGAATTAGATTTACCAAGAAAAGTTGACCAAAGGTCGTTGTTTAAAAAAAGCACCAATAACCAAAGTGGAAATGGTGGTTTTGGTGATGGAGATGTCCCCGGTAACGAAGGCAGGCCAGACGGTGACCCCAATGGCTCTCCAGACGGACAGGGAACTGGATTGGGTGGAAACGGTAAAGGTGGAGACGGGCCTTTAAAATACGAATTGGCCGGACGTTCAATGAAAAAATTACCTTCAATTGAAGACAATTCAAAATCAATTGGAAAGGTTGTAGTGAGAATTGTTGTAGATAGAGACGGGAATGTAGTAAAAGCTGTGCCTGGTCAACCTGGATCTACTACCATTGAAAATGCATTGCTTGAAAAAGCCAAACAAGGCGCATTGCAAACCAAGTTCTCTCCAAAATCAGATGGGCCTGAAGAGCAATATGGTTATATCACCTTTGTTTTTAGATTCAGACAATAATTCAGTTGAACTACCAAGAAACATTAGCTTATTTGTACGATCAATTGCCCATGTTTTCAAGAGTGGGTGCTGCTGCTTATAAAAAAGACTTACACAATATTGTACAATTGGTAGACAATCTAGGTCATCCAGAGCAACAATTCAAAAGCATTCACATTGCTGGTACCAATGGAAAAGGCTCAACCAGTCATATGCTTGCATCTATTTTTCAAGAAGCAGGTTTTAAAACAGGGTTGTATACTTCACCACATTTAATAGATTTTAGAGAACGCATCAAAATCAATGGCATTGACATTCCTGAAACAACTGTTGTAGCGTTTGTTGAAAAAAATAGTGCATTATTTGAACAGATTCAGCCTTCATTTTTTGAATGGACATTGGCTTTGTGTTTTGATTATTTTGCAAAAGAAAAAGTAGACATTGCCATCATAGAAACAGGGCTTGGAGGTAGACTCGACTCTACCAATATTATTACCCCCATATTGTCGGTTATTACCAATATTGGATTAGACCATACCGATTTATTGGGCAATGATTTGGCTACTATTGCATTTGAAAAAGCGGGTATTATTAAAAAACAAATTCCTGTTATAATAGGCGAAACAACTGTAGAAACCGAATCCGTATTTGTAAAAAAAGCCAATGATGAACAAGCTCCTCTTTACTTTGCAAAAGAACTGATTAAAGTAGTAAGTTTCGAGAATCAGGGGTCTTATTCCTTATTGACATACCGCTCAAATGACAATCCCCTTAACTATCAAGTTCAGTCTCCCTTACAAGGCGTTTATCAGATTCAGAATTTAACAACAGTACTAGCGGCCTGTCAATTGTTACAATTCAATTTATTAAAAGACAAAGCCGCAGCTATTGAATTAGGAATAGCTAAAACCATTGATAATACTAGATTGCTAGGTAGGTGGCAAACAGTTCAAGAAAAACCCTTGGTCATTTGTGATACTGGGCACAACGAACACGGAATGCGTTTGGTCGTTGAACAATTGAATACGTTCAAGCAAGGCAAAATTCATATTGTTCTAGGGATGGTTTCAGATAAAAGCCATGCTGCTGTTTTAAATTTATTGCCAAAATCAGCAAGCTATTATTTTACAAAAGCTCAATTACCCAGGGCGCTCAATGAATTGGATTTAATGCAAATGGCATTGTCCTATGAATTAATTGGTGAAGCTTTTCCAACGGTTGAAGCAGCTTATCAAGCTGCAGTAAAAGCTGCAGCTACTGAAGACTTGATTTTTATTGGTGGGAGTACCTTTGTAGTTGCCGATTTGTTAATTTGGCTCAAGAATCAAACCAATTGCTGCAATTTTGAGTTTTAGAAACAGGGTTAAATACAAATTGGTGAAGTCGCTTCAAATTTCAAACAAAGCAGCTGATTCACTCATTCTAAAAGGTGATGTCAAAGTCAATCAAGTTCGTATTTCAGAAAATATCATAGTAAACATTTTTGATGAAGTTACTTACCAGCAACAATTGATTTATCCAACCTCAAAACCTTTGTTTTATAAACTGTATAAACCAATTGGGGTTGAATGCACATTAAATCCAGCAATTGAACCCAATCTCAAGGCATTTTTACCCGATAATGAACCTTTATTTCATATAGGAAGACTTGATAAAGCATCTGAAGGTTTGTTGATTTTAACCAATATTGGTCAAATTCATGACCCACTTTTACGAAGCAGCTCCACCCCTGTTTGGAAAAAATATTATGTAGCTGTTGATAAAGATATCCAAGAAGATTGGTTGGTACAAATGCAATCAGGCGTTGCAATCATGGGACAATTGACCTTGCCATGTAAAATTGAATTAATCAGTACAAATGCTTTTTATATTTGGCTCAATCAAGGCTTAAATAGGCAAATTAGAAGAATGTGTCAGTTATTTGATTTAAAAGTAACTCAATTATTAAGGCTCGAAATTGGGGAAATTCATTTGGGTAATATGCAAGCAGCTGAGCTCATGCCTTTAAATAACCAAGAAATCAATTATTTACGACAACTTGTAAATGAAAGGAAAAATGAAATCAATTGAGATTGAAGTTGAAATCAGGTCTATTCGGTCAAAACTACAAATTGATCAGTTTTGTTTAAAACTCATTCGTTCAGAGGTGAGTATCAAAGATCTCATTCATTTATTACAATCTCAAGATCTTAAATTAAAAACAACCATTGCTTGGATATTGAGCACTTATGCAAAACTTGATTCAGCCAGATTGCAAGACCATTTCAAACAAATTGCTTCATACGTGCAAGTGAACCAAATAGAGGCGGTCAACAGAAATCTTTTGGGTTGTATCAACTTATTGAAACCAACTAAAGGTAAAGTGACCATTCAGTTGTTTGATACCTGTAAAACATTGGCTCTAAATAGGCTTTCACCTTTAGCAGTTCGTGTGAATGCAATGTATGTCATGTTAGATATCTTATTCCTGTATCCGGCTTTTTATAATGAATTCTCACAAATACTATATTTTGTAAAGGAATCGGAGGCTTGTTCCATACAAGCAGCATTAAAACATATTCACAAAACAATAAATAAATATCAAATTCGTAATTTAGCAGCAAATCAATCAGTATGAATAAGCGTATCATTAAAGGACTAGCGTTTGTAACAGCCTTCTTTTTATTTTCTTTTTCTATTATAGAATCTCCAACTGGTATCGATGAATCCAGTATGGATAAAAAAGTAAATCCAGGGACCAATTTTTATTTATTCGCAAATGGAACCTGGTTGGCTAAAAACCCGGTACCAGCAAGTGAGTCAAAATGGAGTAATTTCAATATTGTGACTGAACGCAACAATGAAGTTTTGAGACAATTGTTAGAAAAAGCAGCATCTGATACCAATGCTGCTGCAGGTTCAACCATTCAAAAGGTTGGAACTTTCTATAGGTTGTTTATGGATACCTTAAAGAGAGATGCAGAAGGAATTAAACCGCTGGTTGCTACCTATCAAAAAATCAATGACATTCAGAATAAATCAGAATTAATTGGCCAATTGGCCGAATTACATGAAATTGGAATCAGGGGATTTTTTGGTTTTTATGTATCGCAAGATTTAAAAAAATCAACCTCCTATATCTGTTATCTTTCTCAGAGTGGCTTGGGTTTACCCGATCGCGACTATTATACTAAAACAGATAAACGTTCAGAAGATATCAGAAATGCTTATAAAAAACACATTGCAGAAAGTGCCAAATTATTTGGAATAATCGATACCAACTTTGCATCAGATGTGTTTGCAATTGAATATGAATTGGCAATGCATTCTATGACCAGAACCGAAAGAAGGAACCAAGAAAAACAATACAATAAATTTTCTTTTGCTGAGTTGAATAGCCGCTACCCTAATTTAAAATTCGACTTGTACTTCAAAACCAATCAAATCAATAGCCCAGATAGTATTATTGTCAGTCAGCCAGATTTTTTTGCACATTTGAATCATTTGGTAGATTCTCTTAACCTTTCTCAACTCAAACAATATGTTTTATGGAATGCTTTTAATACCTCTATGGGCTATTTGGGTTCAAGTTACGAGCGTAAAAACTTTGAATTTTATGGAACAATTTTAAGTGGAGCAAAAGAGCAAAAGCCATTATGGAAAAGAGGTATTTCGGCTGCAAATAATATTGTGGGTGAACTATTAGGCCAATTATTTGTGGAAAAAGTATTTACTGCAGATTCTAAACAACAGGTAAATGCAATGGTAGATTTGATTGTAGAAGCATTCAAAGTACGTATCAATCAATTGGAGTGGATGTCGGCAGAAACAAAAAAGATGGCTTTGGTTAAATTGAATTCATTCAACAGAAAATTTGGGTACCCAGATGTATGGACCGATTATAAAAATTTAGAAATAAAGCCAGATTCTTACCTAGAAAACTATTTCCGAGCTTCCTCTTTTTCGCACAAAGACATGCTTTCTAAGTTAGGAAAGCCAATTGATCGCAATAAGTGGAGCATGTTGCCTCAAACAGTCAATGCATATTACAGTCCTACCCTTAATGAGATTGTGTTTCCAGCCGCAATCATGCAAGCCCCATTTTTTGATCCTAAAGCAGATCCTGCAATTAATTTTGGAAGTATAGGTGCTGTGATTGGTCATGAGTTGACACATGGATTTGACGACCAAGGCAGCAAATATGGTGCTGATGGCAATTTAAAAAGCTGGTGGACAAATGAAGACAGGGCTCAATTTGAAAAACGTACTCAAAAGTTAACTGAACAATACAATGCCTATAAAATGTTAGATAGTTTACCTATCAATGGTGCTTTGACATTGGGCGAAAACATTGCCGACTTTGGTGGATTAACCATCGCTTTTGAGGCCTTAAAAATGTATACAAGTAAAAATCCATTGCCAGTTATCAATGGATTTACAGCTGAGCAGCGCTTTTTTATTGGATTTGCTCAAGTTTGGAAAAACAATGCAAGGCCTGAAACCATTCGTCAATTGATCATGACAGATCCACATTCACCGGGCGAATTCAGGGTTGTTGGAACATTGAGTAATATGCCTTCTTTCTTCGAAGCATTTGGTGTTCAAAAAGGTCAGAAAATGTTTAAAAATCCTGAAGAGCGCGTTGTAATTTGGTAAACAGGAGTATTTTTTGTTCGTTTTTATGTTTTTTGTTTTTGGAATCTTGCCAATTGAATTTGGTAAATTTCATTCCAGTATCAATTGATGTAGAAATTGGAGCGCTCTTAGAAGAACAAGTTTGTGCACAAGAGTCAGCTAGATTAATGGATAGTTTAAAAGCTAATTCAAAAGTCACAGCTACCAAGCAAATTTTCGAGAAGCTTACTCAATCAGGCATGCTGAATCACCATACCGACTTCAATTGGACCATCCATTTTATTCAAGATGACAGCACAGTCAATGCATTCTGCCTTCCTGGTGGTCATATTTTTGTTTATTCGGGATTGTTGAATTTAACAGCCAATGAAGCAGAAATTGCAGGTGTTTTAGGACATGAAATAGCCCATGCAGAATTGCGGCATAGTTTAGAACAACTCATTCAACAATATGGCTTGCAATTGATTGCTGAAAATTTAATTGGAATCAATGGATCTTGGTTTGGCGTGGGTTTACAGCTAGCTCAGTTAAAATTTAGCAGGTCGGATGAGGAAGCAGCAGACATATACGCTTACCATTTGCTTCATTACAATCAATTTGATACTGACGCATTGGTTTCATTTTTTAAGAAGATGGATCAATCTAAACCAAGTCAAATTTCAGCATTCTTATCTACACATCCAGATACTGAAAAACGGATACAAACCATTCAAGCGCTCAATCAATCCGAAAATTCCCCAAAAA
>CANHRW010000115.1 GCA_947462865.1 Bacteroidota bacterium
AAGAAGAAGATTTGAAATTTATGAGAGATTTATTTGATTTAACCATTGCACATCAGCAATCTTTTAACGAATTGATCAATTCTAAGACACAGAATTGGGAACAAGACCGCATTGCCATGGTTGATATTTTATTGATGCGAATGGCTTTGTGCGAATTACTCTATTTTCCATACATTCCAGTAAAGGTGAGTATCAATGAATACCTTGAATTGGCAAAGTTGTATAGCACTCCTAACAGCCATGGGTTTATCAATGGTGTTTTAGACAAAATTCAATTACAACTTAAAGCCAACCAACAAATTAATAAACAAGGTAGGGGATTAGTTGAATAAGATTTTTTAAAATTGTAAAACAAATCACATGAAAAGAATTTATTTTTTTGCAGCAAACTTGTTACTTTTTATAAGCTTACAGTCTTGTTCTAACAATTCACAAAAAGCATCTACAGATTTGGTAGAGAATCCGATTTCTGCAACAGATCCAAATGCAAGTATTGCAGAAAATGCTCCAATGATGAGTTTTGACGAGCTAACGCATGATTTTGGTAAAATCAAAGAAGGGGAGGTCATTACTTATCGATTCAAATTTAAAAATACAGGAAAGTCTGATTTGTTAATTTCTAGTGCATCTGCTTCATGTGGCTGTACAGTGCCTAGCTACCCTAAAGAGCCTATTGCTCCCGGTGCAGAGGCCGGAATAGACGTGCAATTCAACAGCAAAGATAAATCGGGTATGTTCGATAAAACCATTACCATCATTGCCAATACCATTCCAAATGACAACCATTTGGCCATTAAAGGAGAAGTTATTTCAGAATCAATCAACTAATTTTAAAACATATTAATATGATGAACAGTTTATTTTTAATGGGACCTCCTCCGGGAGGTGCTCAAGGCGGTGGCGAATTAATGAACCTATTGCCATTTGTATTGATTTTTGTGGTATTTTATTTTTTCATGATTTATCCGCAGATGAAAAAAAATAAAGCCCAAAAGAAATTCAGAGAAACGCTTGGTAAAGGTGATAAAATTATTACCATTGGTGGCGTGCATGCTAAAATTATTGAAGCAAACGAAACTACTTTCTTAATTGAAAGCGAAGGCAGCAAATTGAGAATTGATAGAACTGCTGTATCTATGGAGGCTTCTCAGGCTTTGAACGCGCCTGCTAAAAAAGACTAATTTAACGGGTTCAGCGGAAAGCCGAAGGCTTTCCGCTGAACTTACTCCTATGAAAAAAATAGGCATTACAGGCAATATTGGAAGTGGTAAATCTACTTTAACAAAAGTATTCTCATTAATGGGAATTCCTGTTTATGATGCCGATTCTAGGGCCAAATGGCTCATGCAAAATCAGCCCGAAATTCAAAGAGGCTTAATTGCAATCTTTGGTGAGGAGGTATATGACCACAACCAAATTTTAAACAGGGTTTACCTGGCCAATTTGGTATTCCAACGGCCCAACTTGTTAGCTCAACTCAACGCCCTGGTTCATCCATTGGTGTTTGCAGATTTTGACCACTGGTTAGCTATTCAAAATGCACCCTATATAGTAAAAGAAGCAGCACTGTTAATTGAAAGTGAATCTTACAAACAATTAGATGAACTTATTTTAGTATGTGCTCCAGAACACATACGCATCCAGAGAACCATGGAAAGAGATGGCACTAGCCGAGAAGCTGTTGAAGCCAGAATGAAAAACCAAATGGAAGAATCGCTTAAAATTCCTTTTGCCAAATACATTGTTCAAAACGATGGTACGCAATTGCTCATTCCACAAATCATGCGCATTCATGAAATGCTTGTTGGGTAGTATTAACAAGCCAATTAGGCAGTTAAAATTTTAAGTTTAGCAAATTTCAAAACCAGTACTTTTTTTCCGCTAGCCTCAAACTCAATATTGGCTTTGCGGTTGTCTCCACTGCCGTCTATTTGCAGCACCATTCCTTTACCAAAACGTTGGTGTTCTACCTGCATACCTTGGACCAATTGAGATGTGTCATCTCCTACAAAATCGGGGTCAGGCGCTGGTTTATGAGTCGCTTCGTTCTTTTTAGGAAGCGGTTTCAATCCACCCGATAATATTTTTTTAGGCAATCCGCTCAAAGTTCTGCTAGAAGGGTCTTGTCTATTGCTATCGGCCTGGTTGGCTTTGCCCAATACATTTTCAAAATTTAAAAATTCAGGATTGATTTCTTGTAAGAAACGGCTAGGTTCTGCATACACAATTGAACCAAAGCGGAACCTTGATGTGGCAAAAGTCAAAGTCAGTTTTTTCATGGCTCTTGTTAAGGCAACATAAAACAAACGCCTTTCTTCTTCCAACTCCTGACGGCTGTTCAATGCCAATTGAGAAGGGAATAAATTTTCTTCTAAACCTACCACATACACATATTTAAATTCAAGCCCTTTAGCTGAGTGGATGGTCATTAAACTGACATGGTCTTTGTCTTCGTTTTTGTTTTGGTCGTCATTGGTTAGCAATGCCACATCCGACATAAAATCTGCCAATAATTTGTTCTCCAAAACACCGTCATCATCGGCCGTTTCTTGCACACTGAATTCTTTGATGCCACTCAACAATTCTTCAATGTTCTCGTAACGAGCAATGCCCTCAACTGTTTTGTCTTCGTATAAATTTTTTAACACGCCACTTTGTTTGGCAATATACATGGCCACATCATAGGCATTCTTGTTTAAAATTGTTTGGAAGCTCTGAATCATGGTTACAAAATCGGAAATGGCTGTTGCGCCTTTAATGCCATACTGTTCCAAATTTTCCATTACCGCCCATAAACTTTTTTGTTCACGGTCGGCCAAAACCATTAATTTGTCCATACTGGTTTTGCCAATGCCTCTGGTTGGGTAATTGATAATGCGCTTGAGTGCTTCTTCATCATTTGGGTTCAATACCACCCTGAAGTAAGCCAATAAATCTTTGATTTCTTTGCGTTGGTAAAAAGACATTCCTCCATAGATTTTATAGGGGATATTCATTTTTCGCAATGCTTCTTCTAAGGCCCTACTTTGTGCATTGGTTCGGTACAAAATGGCAAAATCTTCGTTCATCACATGGCTGTTCATCTTTTCTTGAAAGATTGAGGAAGCCACCAATTTGCCTTCTTCGTTATCGGTGAGTGCTTTGATTACTTTAATCCGGTCGCCATTTTCATTGTCGGTCCAAACCGATTTTTTAATTTGGTCTTTGTTTTTATCTATTACACTTGAAGCAGCATTGACAATGGTTTGCGTGCTTCTGTAGTTTTGTTCAAGTTTAAAAGTTTTTACATCTGGAAAGTCTTTTTGAAAGCCCAAAATGTTTTTAATATTGGCACCTCTAAATGCGTAAATACTTTGGGCATCGTCTCCTACAACAGCAATATTTTGGTGTACAGCTGCCAATTTTTTTACAATCATGTACTGTGCGTGGTTGGTGTCTTGAAACTCATCCACCATGATGTATCTGAATAGGTGCTGGTATTTATTTAAAATATCTAAATGGTTGCTAAATAGCTTGTGTGTATTCACCAATAAATCGTCAAAATCCATTGCTCCTGCTCTGAAACAACGGTCTTGATAAGCTTTAAAAAGCATGCCAAATTTAGGCCTGCCACTTTCATTGTCATACGCTGAAAGTTCATCGTTCATTAAATATTCTTCAGCGCTAAGCAAGCCGTTTTTAGCAGATGAAATACGGGTTAACATATTGCCTGGCTTGTATAGTTTTTCGTCGAGGTTCATTTCATTCACAATGGTTTTAATCAAGCTCTTGCTATCGTCACTATCGTAAATGGTAAAGTTTCTTGGGTAACCAATGCGTTCACTTTCCGACCTCAGAATTCTTGAGAAAATGCTGTGAAAAGTTCCCATCCAAATGTTCTTAGCTTCTAGGCCAACAGCTTGTTGTACCCGGTGCCTCATTTCTTTAGCAGCCTTATTGGTAAAAGTCAATGACAAAATTTGAAAAGGATCTACATCATGCCTCAACATGTGTACAATGCGGTAAGTCAATACCCTTGTTTTGCCTGATCCAGCACCTGCAACAATCATTACAGGCCCATCTATTTGTTCAACGGCAGCACGTTGTGCCGGGTTCAATGTTTGAAGGTAATCCACCTTACGAAAATAAGCCAGAATCACCACTAATAGCGGCTAAGATTTCAACACGCCAATGCGCCTTTTAATCAAAATTGGGGATAAAATTTATCCCCAATTTAATTTAGAATTTAGAGTTCAGGATTGTTTTGAAAATCCATGTATGTATACACCAAATTGGTTTTCACCAATTGTTTTCCTTCCAATTTACAATTGTTACTTGGATGTAGCTTTAAACCTCCGTATTCATTGGTTATTGCAGAAATATTCCAGCCTCTATTGTACATTTCACTTTTTAAAGATTGCAAATAATAAGAACGACTGGTGCACCAACCTTGTTTGGTTATTTCCATATTGTAACAACGCAACAATTCTTTGTCAGAACAGGCGGCATGGTATTCGCGATTATCGCTGTTGATTTTTGAATAATCTATCATTTTCTATAAATATTGAATTTCACTTAATTGAGAAGTAAAGCTGCTAATATTTCCTTGAACCAATAATACATAGCGCTGTTGAACCAATACTTGGTATACCTGTCTGGCTTTTTTATTGACAGATATGGCACCAGTAAATTGTTTGTTTTCATCAAAATACAACAACAAACTATTCTTGATTCCATATAAATCTATCAGTGTGTTCAAATGTGAATGCACACAATGAACTAGCAATCCTTTACTTTCACTAATTTGAGATTTGTTAACATGTAAAAATGGTTTGGGTAGTTCTACCAATTCAATTGCAAGATCTTTTGCCTTTTTATTCTTATAGGCTAGGCTAGCCATATTTTTACTTATTTTTTGTTCCATTGATTTTTATAATTTAATTGATGCTGAGATACAAACAAAAATGTTTGAGAGCTGAAATGCCCTTTTGAGACTGGTGGCAAACGGATACATAGATTTTTTTTCATGGCAAAAATATTTTTTGCATGAAGAAGGCTTTTGCTAAATCAGGAATGTGTAGTTCTAGATTTTTTGACCAGATGGCCCGCATTGCTCTACCACCGTGGATCTAACTCGGTTGGTATTCTTTTTAAGAATTCTTAATGCACTACAAAGGTAAAATAGTTTTCAGGAACTATGCAAGAAAAAAAATGAAATCAACTAAAAGCAAGCTTTTGCTTAACTTGCAAGTGGCTCATTTTTTAGTGCCTTCATTAGCTAACCAATGAAATTAAAAATTATTCTGCCTTGTCTGTTATGTTTTGCCTTATTAGGATGTGATTTTGAGCCTTTAGATGAAAACGACAAAGGTTATTACCATTATGTGTCGCCATCTGTTGATGCTAGAGGCCGTTTCAGGAAAGGTCATTTCAGAAAATCAATGAGTACAAACAAGAATGTATTCAAGAATAGAGCCCGTTCAAGGTATTATTATCAAACAAGGGGCAAGTATAGAAGAAAAAAAAAGAGTTAATATGAAAGTCAATCAACCCGATAACATACCAGCAATCAATACCCATTTTTGGTTCAGCGAAAATGCCATTGCTGCAGCTAATTTTTATGTTTCTGTATTTCCTCATTCAAAAGTTTTGCATACCAGTACCATGCATCCCAATACCAGTTACCAATTAGAAATTGTACAATTTGAACTGTCAGGTCAAAAATACAGTGCCATGGGTTCTGCAAACAATTTTCAGTTGAACGAATCAATGTCATTGGTCATTCACTGCAAAAGTCAACAAGAAATAGATTATTACTGGAATACATTAGGAGAAAAAGGAATTGAACAATCATGTGGTTGGCTCAAAGATCAATATGGCATTTCATGGCAAATTATACCAAGTCATTTAGGTCAGTTGCTTGCTGCAAATCCAAACAAACAATCACATATCATGCAATGCTTTTTAGGGATGAAAAAAATTTCAATTCAAGCATTACAAACAGCTGCTCAATAAATAAAGATGCAAATAACTATCAGACCATATTTAGTAACAGATGAACAGGCGTGCTTGCAACTATTTGAAAGCAATTGTCCGCTGTATTTTGATGCATCAGAGTTGCCAATGTTTGCCAATTGGTTAAAACACCAAGGTACAGGTGCTGCCTACCAAAGCCCAACTTATTCAGATGCCATGCATGATGCATTTTACGTCATCACTGCCCCCCATTTTGGCATTGTAGCATGTGGTGGTTATTATATTGTAAAAAACTTACCTGAGGCACGAATGGCATGGGGAATGGTAGCTGCCAGCTTACATAAGAAAGGCTATGGTAAGGCTTTGTATACGTTTCGTAAATTTGAAATTGAACAAAAATGGCCTCAATACCAAATTACTTTAGGCACCAGTCAGCATACGTATCAATTTTATAAAAAAATGGGATTGAAAGTACAACAAATCATTCCTCAAGGGTATGGGCCTCTCCTAGACAGAATAGACATGGTTGCACTTTAATAGACAATAGGAAATGA